>JAMDBA010000064.1 GCA_023484365.1 Patescibacteria group bacterium | reverse complement strand
GAAATGAGGAACCAGGCCGTCGCCGTCATCCGAAAAATTCCAAGATTGGGTAAAATTTTTTAGGTTATCGCGCGATGTTAATTTGAGATATAAATATGCGCATATATATGCGGGTATCGTATAGTGGTAATACCCCAGTTTTCCAAACTGGCGCCGGGGGTTCGATTCCCCCTACCCGCTCAGACCTTATTGTTTTTGGGAATCGAACGGCGGAGTAGATTTTTTCAGCAGAAAAAATCTGCGAGCCGGTGCCCAGACAAATTTTTTGCGACGGTAAAAAATTTAGTCGCGCCCTCTGTAGGAGGGTCCGCCTTTGGCGGAGGCGACTCCCCCTACCCGCTCAGACCTTATTGTTTTTGGGAATCGAACGGCGGAGCCCTGATTTGCGCGGCAAATTACGAACGATCCATAACCAATAAATTCCTTAAAAATCAGGCTCTAATTCAAAAGCGCGAATTAGGATTTATTTTTATCCATTATTTGTCTTTCTCATTTTAGGAGTGACCCAAAATCCCAGCCGGAATTTTCCTCCCAAAGCGAGCCGGGTTTGCGACTCGAGGCCGGGGAATGATCCAAAAATTATTAAGGTTATTGGCATCAAAAACCACTGGAAGAAATATAAAAAGTAATGATACCAACGGAACCAGGACGGTTTAGGCGGAAGAAGAGTTAAATTTATTATAGCCGAACTGATAATGCCTATCATGGATAAGGTCATCAGCCAGCGGGTGATTGTCGGCAGGCTATAAGATAACAAAGTATGATTAAAAGCGCTGCCTCCGATTAGAACCGGCAGCCATCCAAGGGCGAAAATAATTAAAGCGTTAGTGGCCCAGGAATGAAAACCTTCAAGAAGGTTAAATGTCCAATAAAATTTTTTCCGGAGAGGGATTAGTGGATCTTTGGAAAATCCGATCAAAACATAAGGAATATTTTCAACGCCCCAACCCCATCGTCTTTGCTGCTTGTAAAGATTTTTCATTGATTTCCAAAAAGTCGGGGCGGTATTAGCGTCCATTGAAAGAGGATAATAAAGCGGGGCGACGCCGAACTTGCCGTGATAATGAAGATATCCTTGCCAGAAAATCATTGAATCTTCGGAAACGGCGTCGGTTTTCCAGTAGCCGACATCCATTAAAATTGTAAAAGGGATTGATTGCGAAGAAAAAGTTGTCAGCCGTTCCGGTCGCGCTTGCTGCATCATTTGCCAAAAGGTTGAAGAAAAAGATACGACTCTGGCTAAAGCTGGCGCCTGAAAAACATTGTTAATAAAAAGTGGGATGGGTTGATAAATAAATCTCCAGCGGTTTTCGGTTGTTAGAAAAACATAGTCCAGGCGATTGAAATAATCGGGGTAAATATGAGTATCAATATCAAAAACCGAAACCAAAATTTTGTCGTAATCAATTTTAAGCGGATCTATAATTTGTTTTTTGGCTTCCTTAAGCGCCCAAGTTTCATTTGAACCTTTACCCGGAATTTCTCCCGGCAAGTTTTGAGGATGAACGGTAATTAAAAATTTATAAAAATATTTTGAATATTCCGATTCTATTTTTTTACCGATTTCCAAAGCTTGGTTTCCGGCGCGTCCTTCAAGCGCTAAAACGGCGATTAGCTTTTCTTTCTGATAATTAGCGTTTTTTAAGCTTTCAAATGTTTCTCGGATTATTTCGTAAGGTTCGCTGTAGGTAGGCAGAATTATTAATTGATAAATTTGATCGGGAGAAAAAGGAATTTTGGAATTATTTTCCAATTCTGCTAATCTTTTTTTCCAATTTATTTTTACGACTTCGCGCATGCTAGAAAAGGCGGCGCGCAGATGAAGCGAGAGATAAAGCGTTTTTAAAAGCCAATAAATATCAAAAAGAATTATAAAAATAGCCGCCCAAAAAGGGAGTTGCCACGAAACGACAACTATTAAAATTATAGTTAGCCAGGAAAGCGCGGCCGGTAAAATTTCATAAAAGCGTTTCATTACTTACCTTTTGAGCATTAATAAGGAAAAATCTTTATTTCTGCATCTTATAGATCGCCTCTTTAATGAGGCTGATATAAATTTTTTTTTAATTAATTTTAACATGTCGGCATCATTGGACATATGCTTAAAAGGTAAGGGATAAATTTCCTAACTCAATCTTTTTTGGTTAATAATTAAAAAAGAAGAAGCGATCAAGGGAAAACATTCCCGCGCCTTGAGTTAAAAGCAAAAGAGCGGTTGCCCAAATCAGCAGGTCAAATTCTAACCCGCCTACAAATTTTTGCTTTCTAATAATTTTCCAAATGATGATTATCGTGAATTGGCCGGCTATTAGGATTGCTACGACTTGCGTATAAAATCCTAAAACCAAGGCGATGCCGCCGAAAAATTCCAAGAAAGCAACCAGCGGACCCCAAAGCCAGCCGGGTTTAAATCCCATTTGCGGAAAATTAGCAATCGTCGCTTTTAGGTTTTTTATCTTGGGAAATCCGTGGATTATTAATATGGCGCCCAAAACAATCCTTATTAATAAGACTGCCCAGTCGTTGAACACGAACAATAGTTGAAATAAATTTGAAATCATTTTTGTTTTTTTATAAATTGACCTTTAGCTTATTATAGCATAAAAAATAAATTAATTCGCCTTGTTTATAAAGCGGCTTACCCGCCTGCCCGACTGCGCAGGCAGGCGGGGAGGGTTCGGCAATAATACGGCTTCGCTCCGCTTTTCTCTTCTGGTGATTTTTGACTTTTTCCTTAAATCAATTATAAATTAATAAGCCAATAGCCGCACCGCTTCCTATAAGAGGGTCTGCCTCCAGCAGATAGTCCGATTATTTATTTTTAATGGCCCCGTCGTCTAGTCTGGCCTAGGACACAGGCTTTTCAAGCCTGGTACATGGGTTCAAATCCCGTCGGGGCTACAAAAATCTCAGTTTTTGCATCAAGCTTTTTTATTTAGCGAATAATTTTTGCAGGAAGGATTTGAACAGCGGAGTAGATTTTTTCAGCAGAAAAAATCTGCGAGCCGGTGCCCAGACGAATTTTTTGCGACGGCAAAAAATTTAGTCGCGCCCTCCCTAGGAGGGTCCGCCTTTGGCGGAGGCAAATCCCGTCGGGCTACAAATTTGACAAATATTTAGCAATATGCCAAACTTTGCTTAGTTAGTCAGTTAAGTTTGAAAACAAAAAACAAAGAAAGAAAAGGAGGCTAAAATGTTAGTATTTCTCCTGATGGTCGGATTTATGGCGGTATTTACACTCCTTTGGGTTTATGCGCCTAGACCGTTTGCCGCGCTTTTCGGAATTGGCGTAATGATTGTCATTGCCCTGTTATTGCTTCCAATAACAACAATAAGAGCCGAAGTTGAGTCTGTTATAGCTCTTATAACCGCGCTTATAATGGCAATCACAATCCTTCCTTAGGGGCCCGATAAACAAGGATTCCTAAACCCATCAAGAGGGACTAAAAATAGTCCCTCTTTTTATTTTCTAATTGTTGAAATAAATAATTCTTATGTTAAAATTCTGGTAATGGAAAAGTTTGAAGTCAAATGGGAGGCGCCGGAGTTTCTTTATCAGGTTAAAGATGTTTCCTGGTACTGGATGAGCATTATCTTGGCGATTATTATCCTGGCAATCGCGGTTTGGGAGCAAAATTTTTTATTTGGTGTTTTTGTAATCATCGCCGAAATGCTTATTTTGATTTGGGGAAACACCCGCCCGAAAGACATCAAGTTTAAAGTTACCGAAAAGGGAATTTATTTAGGTGAACGCCAATTTTATACTTATGGAGATATTATTCATTTTTCTATCGATGAAGAAGTTGACGATGAATGGTCTGAGATTTATTTAACTTTTAAAACAAAATTTCATCCGCCTGTGAGAGCGCTTATTCCTAATAAAAATGTTGAAGCCGTTCGTTCGCGAATGAAGTTGTTTTTAAAAGAAACCGAACATCAAATAACTTTAAGCGACGCCTTGATAAGATTTTTAGGGCTTTAAGTTAATTTAAAATTTTTAATTGGCCGGTTTGCGATAAATATTAAAATTCAATTCTGCCCCCATAGCTCAACGGATAGAGCGCAGCCCTGCGAAGGCTGAAATCGCGGTTCAATTCCTCGTGGGGGCACAACACTCAAACCAAAAACTAAAATACTTAAAACTTAATGCCCGGCGATTTTTCAAAAAATTTAATCAAGGACTATGACTATTGGGCGGTTTATATCCATGAAAACCAGGGTTATTTGGGTCGCTGCATTATTTGGTGCAAGCGAGAAAAGGCATTTGATTTAACCGACGCAACGCCGGAAGAACAAAGAGAATTATTTGTAATTTTACGCAGCCTTAAAAAAGCGGAAGAAGAAATTTTCCAGCCCGACTGGTTTAATTACGCGTTCTTAGGCAACGATACCCGGCATCTTCACGCGCATTTTATCCCTCGCTATGCGAATCCGAAAGAATTTATGGGTATTATATTTGAAGATAAATTATACGGACGCAATTATAAAACTGACAAAGATTTCATAACTCCCGAAAATGTTTTGATAGCCGTAAGGGATAGATTAGCGAAAGAACTTGCGTAAAAAAATCCGCCTCGATTTTGTCGGGGCGGATTTGAGTATTTTTATTTTTCTTCGGGCGGTAATTTAATGGGAATAATTATTTTCATTTTTCTCCTAAACCTTTCTACCATATCAAGAGTTTTATCTAGCAATTCTGCGCGATCGGGATATTTTTCCTTGGGATATCTTTTTTTAGAATTTTCTATATCGTCTTCCATTAACTCAATAATTTCTTTCTTTTGCTCTTCGTTTAATTTTTCGAATCTTTTTTCGTCTACGTCAAAAAGTTGCCCCTCCCATTTCTGAGCCTCTTCATTTGATGTATCTCTACGTTTCTTAGTTATCTCTTCCATCTCGCTAACGAGAGCAACGACGAACCTTCTTTTAGTTTCTTCTTCGGGATTTTTCTCCGGCTGTTGTTGAGGCGTTTTTTCTATATTTTCCATAATTCTTATTTATCTTAATTTTATAATATAATATAAAAAACTCAATCTATGAAAGCGCTTTTAATCATATCTTTGGCTATCGTCTTAATCATTGTTTTTGCTTACATAAATTTCGCTCCGGCATTTAAGCTTGATTTGGACTCGCTTTTTAATTTTCCCAAGCAGCCGTATTCGTCTTCAGCGCCAACCGCCACCACAGCTCCAATTTTTAGCGGCCAGCCAGCGGTTTATCAACCGGTCGTTCCAGCCGCCACTTCCGCAATGCCTTTCCGCGGACCAACCAGTTTTCCTCATGTTAATGGTCCGACCAGTCCGCCGCCGACAACAGGCACTTCTTCATAATTTCGTATTTTTAAGTTTTTTAATCTGTTTGTGTTGCTTATTTCTTAAAAATTTCTATTATTTTAATAAAGCGGGATTCGTATAGTGGCAGTACATCACCTTGCCAAGGTGGAGGCGCGAGTTCGATTCTCGTATCCCGCTCTGTCATACAATAGTTAGAAAATCGAACGGCGGAATAGATTTTTTCAGCAGGAAAAATCTGCGAGCCGGTGCCCAGACAAGTTTTTTGCGACGGCAAAAAATTTAGTCGCGGGAGATTCTCGCATCCTCTCAAATTTATAATAAAAATGTCTTTTTTAGAAAAATTTAAAAATAATAACGAAGAAATTCCGCGGAGGCTTCCCGATAAGGAAGCGCAAGAATTTATTGCTAATAAAATTAACGTCGACGAGATAGAGAAAAAGCTTGAGGGAAAAGATCCTTTCTCGGGAACCGTGGAAACTTTAGCCCGACTTGTTTTGGAGCTCGGAGACCGTCTGCCTAAATACGATACCATTATCAGCGACGACGCAAGCGCGCGCCTGGTCTCGCTTCTGGTGCGCAAAATTATAAACCTTAAAAAAGAAGAAGCCGGAGAAAAACCGGTTGAAACTTATTTTGTCGCGGCCGGCGCTCGCCACAATAGTCCGGGAATTTACAATAAGATCAACGAATTTATCGCTTCCAAAAAGGACAATTTTAAAAATACTTTACTGATAACGGAATTCATTTATTCCGGAACATCTATTGGCAATATAATTAAGATTTTGGAAAAAAATAAAATAAAATTCGATATCGCCGCCGTTTCGGTCGCGAAAAGTCCCAAATCATACGATCGTCAAATCGCAAAACATCTTTATTACGGGAATAGAGGAGAACAAGACGTCGGGCGAGGCGGTCTCTATTTTTATAATACATCAAACATTTCAGGGGTGATGAAAGTTGACGTACCCGACGCCATTCACCCAGCTGTTTACTTGGACGCCGATAAAATAAAAATGAAAGAAGCGCGCAAAGATATAGATTTGATCGCCGACGAGTTGGTAAAACTAGTTTAGTTTTTAAGCAAAGATATTGCGACGACCCTCTTTTAAAATAAATCCGGAAATAGCGAATTTAAGCCGATAATCGGAGTAAGAAATATATCGATCAGCGTACGAAGCATTGATTTTTTTTAATTCCGCGTAAACCAATTCTATAATAGTTTTGCTCGCAATGTTTTTGTTGTTTGAAGCAGTAAAAAGTTTTTTCATTATTTTTTGCGATATCTTTTTCGCCAACTTAGCGTCGTCGCCATAT
>JAMDBA010000017.1 GCA_023484365.1 Patescibacteria group bacterium | reverse complement strand
CGGAATGGGAGGACGATATAACTAATCGTGCCGAATTTCGTTAAAACCGCGTATTGGTCTTCAAGCAAACGCAAAACCAAAGGATGGTCGCGATTCATATAATGGTAACTTTTGACGCCTTCCTGGACTTTTTTAAGGTCAATATAGTCCCCTACGTATCTTGTTGTTAATAAATATTTCTTTTCAGCCATTTTGCCTATATTCAGTATTCTACCGCAAAATTGACGATAAAAAAAGCCCCTTTTTCGCTGATAAAATCAACACAAAGGGGCTATAGACGATGGTAATGTTTCAAGATGCGATAGCAGGTCCAGCGATTAATATAACCGTGGATAATCATCCAGTTGGCCACATGAATCTGTTGGTATGGATCTTTCCAATTCGGATCGGTCACGCCGGCTTTTTTGGCGAATTCCATAAATGTTTCATAATGGAACTGGAATAATCCGTAGGCAAGACCATTGTCCCCCCTTACGTGTATTCCATATCTATCCGTTTTAAAGTCAAACGATTCGCAGTGAGCTATTAGGACGCCCCGCCTGTCTCCGCTGTAAAGGTAATTAACAATATCATCGTATTGATAATCGTATTTTACCTTTACTTTTTCCTTCGGTTTAGCAGCCGATTTTCTTCCGCTGCTTTTCGCCGGCATCCCGAAAGCAATAAGCAACACCATCATCGCGCACATAAAAAATTTGCGTAACATTAAAATCACCTTCTTTGTTTAGATTTTTCAATGTGCTTTTCTTAATTTAAGTAAATCACTATTCTATTAATTTGTCAAATGGTTTTATCGCGATTTAAATGTTGTATAATTAATTCAAAGGTCGCTTAAACAAAAAATATTAATATGAAAAACTATTCAGAAATAAAACCGTTAAAATATAAAGAACTTAATAAAATTTCCGCCAAAACGTTAGAAATTCACCACGACAAACTTTATGTCGGTTATGTTAATAAATGGAAAGAAATTCAAGAAAAACTGGCGAGCGCCGACAAAGAAAAAGCCAACGCCACTTATTCCGAATACCGCGCCTTAAAAGCCGAGGAAAGCTACGCCGCCAACGGCGTTATTCTTCACGAGGCCTATTTTGACGTTTTGGGAGGCGATGGAAAAGCTAAAGGAGAAATCATTGAAAAAATAAAAGAGGATTTTGGCTCCTATGACAACTGGGTAGCCGACCTAAAGGCTTGCGGCATGAGCGCGCGCGGCTGGGCGATAATGGCCTACGACTTCAACGACGGAAAACTTCACAACTACACCGGCGAGCTGCACAATCAGGGCGGAATTTGGGGCGCTTCCCCTATTATCGCGCTGGACGTTTACGAGCACGCTTATTTCATTGATTTTGGCTCTGACCGAAAATCTTACATTGAAGCCTTTTTTGAAAACCTAGACTGGAAAGCGATAGACAAGAAATTCAAAGCGTTGAAGCAAAACTAAAAAATAGCGCGATTTAAACGCGCTAAAAACCTAATAAAAAAACCGCTCCGAATTATCGGGCGGTTTTTTTATTTGAGACGCCATTAAAACTATTTTGTGCGCGATGCAGGGATTGAACCTGCGACCTCTTCAATGTCAATGAAGCGCTCTGCCACTGAGCTAATCGCGCGCAATTCTATTTTAATCTATTAGATAATTTTTGCAAAATCTTACCTTGCCTATTGTATCCCAATTACGGCGTTCTAATTTACTGCCCTTTTAGTTTAAGCGCCTGAAAACCAGAAAAATTAAACTGAGTGGCAGAGGCGGATGGATTGGCGGCGGGCTGAATTGCTTGATTTAAATTATTAGCTAATCCGCCAATAGTCAAATCAAAAAAATAAATAAATATTCCCACAAAAATTAAAACAAGAACGACAAGCAAAGCCTCCTGATATTTTATTAAAAATTTCCTCATATTATTTAAAAAATAATTGGCCCCCAAGTGAAACCTGAACGCCGGAACCCGACTGACTTAAATTTATTTCCGTAAAATTAATCATATATTTCGGCAAGGAAAGTTCTGTCGCTTTCATGAAATTAATAATATCGCTAAGATTGCCATTTAAACTTAAATTGAAATCAATATAACCCGGCGCCGACTCGGTAGGAGAAGTTTGGCCGCCTTGGAAAGAAAAATTCATATTAACGTTGTTGAGCCGGCTTAAACCGTCAAGCCAGTTAGGAAAATCAAGCAATTGATCGCTTGTCGGCAGGAGCGCGTCCATTTTTTGCTGATCTTGGATTGCTTGCGCCGACTGGGTTTTTAAATCGCCGAGCGCGCTTAAAAGCGCGATTTTATTCTGCAAATCAGTTCTCTGAGAGACGATCTGAGCCGCTTGAGAGTTCAAATCTGAAATTTGCCAGTTAAAAATTAGGGCGAAACCAATGATGGCGGCGATAATAATCGCCGAACTCACGACTAAAGGCTGGAATAAAACTTTCATCCCGTTAGAGACAGGAAACGTTTTGCGTTTCCGCCAGCATCACGGCTGACCAAGTCGTGTTGATTATTGCTTTGTTTGGTGCGTAAAATATATTATCCATAATTGGTTAGTCTCTAATGGGATTCATTAAATACATTATAACAAAAACGATAGCGGCGGGCGAATAAAAGCGGCTGTAATAATATCAAAATCTAAAAATTATATATTTCAATTTATATGTCCTTCTTTCTGTCGTATAATATAATAATTAACCAATGAGAGAAAAAATTAAGAATTTTCTATTTAAAAATAAAACAACCAAACAAACTATAGCCAAAAATACTTTCTGGCTAAGTTTTGGAAACGGCGGCAGTAAATTAATCCGAGCGATAGTCATCATCTACGCTGCTCGGATTTTAGGCGCCGCTAACTACGGCATATTCGCCTACGCCACCAGCCTGGCGGCTTTTTTCACAGTTTTCTCCGATATCGGGTTAAGCCAGCTCCTAACGCGCGAATTGGCCGCTAATTCGGAAAGGCAAAAGGAATATATATCTACTACTTTTTATATCAAACTCTTCCTTTTGGTTTTGACTATTTTACTGATAATTTTCGTCGCGCCTTATTTCACCAAAATAAAAGAGGCTCGGGTTCTTTTGCCAATAATCGCTTTTCTTCTGGTGTTTGATAATCTCCGCACTTTTGGTTTTTCGGTTACCCGCGCTTACAACCGAATGGAGCTTGAAGGAGGCTTAATGATTCTGACCGAAGTTTTTGTTACCTCTTTAAGCTTGTTTGTTCTTTTTAGGGCGCCAAGCGATTTCCATCTGGTTTTAGCTTACACTATTGGTTCGTTTTTGGGATTTCTGGCCACCTTTACCGTTATCCGCCAAAAAATAAAAGATGCCTTTAGTCATTTTAGGAAAGCCCTAGTTAAAGAAATAATTTCCAGCGCTTGGAGTTTTGCCATCTTAGGGCTTTTCGGCAGCTTAATGCTTAATGTTGACGTCATTATCATCGGTTGGTTTAAAGACGCCATCGCCCTTGGTCTTTATGCCGCTTCCCAGAAACCAATCCTTATCCTTTATATTTTACCCGGCCTTTTATCAACCAGCCTTTTCCCGATAATGGTTAAATTAGCCAGAGAAAAACAAGCCGATAAAATGAAAATGATAATGGAAAAAACTATGGCCATTATTTTTGCCGCCGCTATTCCGGCGGTTGTCGGCGGATTGATCGTTGCGCCTCAACTCATCCGTCTTTTGTTCGGCGCTCAATATACGGACGCAACGCTCGCATTCCAAATATTACTATTTACTTTTCTTTTGGTTTTTCCTGGCGCGATTTTCGGAAATTTTATTTTCGCTTACGATCAACAAAAGATTTTTCTTATTTCAATAGGAATCGGATCGTTAATCAACGTCGTTTTTGATTTATTGTTAATTCCTTCTTATAGTATCAGCGGTTCGGCTGTCGCCACTCTTCTTTCGCAATTATTCGCTAATGGCTACACCTGGTGGAAAGCCAAAAAAATAATTCCTTTTGGAACTCTAAAAAATCTTCCGAAAATATTTTTGGCTTCAATGGTTATGGGGATAGCGTGCTGGTTTTTGGTTTATATGAAAATCAACGTTTTGATAAATGTCGCCGTTTCTGCCGCTATTTATTTTGCCGCTTTGTTCGTTTTACGAGAAAAATTGATCGCAGAAATTAAAAGCGTTTTTAAAGTATAGACAATATAAAAAATCTGCCCCGGCGTTTTGCCGGGGCGGATTTTATTTTTGATTTTCAGCGCTCGTCAGTTGCTTTTGAACGGTTGGGTCATCCGGCCAATAAGTCAAAATTTGATTCATGATTGATTTGGCGTCGGAAAACCTTTTCTCTTCAAGATAAAGACTAAATAAGCTGTAAAGGAATTGGGGTCGCCGAGGCGAAAGCGACAATCCTTCCTTAAAATAATTTTCGGCCTGATCTAAATATGCCTGGTTTTTGGTATTAGTTCCGGCAGTTTGGTAAGCCATTCCGACTATTAAAATATTTTGAACAAAGTTAATGCCGTGGCCGCTTTGGATTATCGGACCGTAATAAGACATCATATAGTTGAGTAACTGCTGGGCGAGCATCGGATTAGTATTCTGATGGAGAATATCAACAACATTATTGCTAAAATTCCTTACAAGCTCCTCTTGGCCTATAGGCGATGGAGCGTCTAATGGGATGCTAGCTTCTGATTCTAGCTGGCCTAAAGAGTTAATGTTTCTCAGATTCTGCAAAAAACTGATATAGAGCTGAGATTTGTTGTAGGGCAAATAAGTGCCGTAATACATAACGCCCAGAACAAAAACGCAAAAAACAACCGCGAAAACTTTTTTAATTGAATCCCTCATCGTCATTTTATTATTTTATTATTTCAGCTTTATGCCCAAATTGATAAATCAAAAACGCCAGGAAAAAGAAAAAGCTTGTGATTATCGGCAAAACCTCAAAGAGCGATAAATTTTGAACAAAATAAGCTATTATCATCGCCAAAATAGCGCCCATAGCCAAACGGTAACGCAAATTATCTTTTAAAAACCTGACCTTGTTTTTTGTAAACTGCCAAATAAAAGCGGCGAAAATTGAAAGATAAGCCAATAAACCGATAATGCCGATTTCACTCAAATAATCAAAAATTACGCTGTGAGCTCGGTCAAACCAAGTCTCTCCACCGGTTATCGGACTGAAATACCTGACATCAAAGAATTTATCAAAAATCGTGCTGAAATTTTCCGGTCCCCAGCCAAGCAATGGTTTTTCTAGAAAACCCTTAAAAGCCTCTCCCCAAGTCCAGAAACGAGTTTGAAAAGTAGTAGCGGTCAACGTAACGTCAAAAATTCGGCTGCCGGGAAGTTTTTTAATAAAAGGAGAATCATGATAATGGATAAGCAAACTGCCGATTATTATCATTACGGCTAGAAAAGTTAAAAGCGGCCATCTTAATTTTTTCTCGGTAACGGATAGATAAATAAGCAATGCTATTGCGCCAAAAGCCAAACCAACTACTGCTCCTCTGGTTCCCGCTAAAACGAAGAATATCATATAAAAAACAATTAAGGCGGCATAAGGGAGTGTTTTTTCCCAATCAAATTTTTCTTTAGAAGTAATAAAAAGATAAAAAGTAAAAAACATCGCGAAAATCATATACACGCCGACATAATCCGCGTTGCCAAGCGATGCCATAAACCTTCCCGCCCAATGCGCCTGATCGCCCAAAAAACCGGAAACGCCGGCGTTAGCTAAAATTCCATAGCCAACCGACAGACCGGAGACAACCAAAAATACCTGCATCGCCCGCCGCCAATCTTCCCACGTCTTAAATAAAACCGCCAGCATGGCAAAGAACAAATAATAATGAATCATCTGAAATCCGCCCTCGCCGCGTTCGTAGTTAGACCAAAAAGCCGCATGCGGATCATAAGCAAAAAACGACGCCAAAAGAAAAGCGGCGGCAAAAGCGGTAACTCCCCAAAAAATCGGGCTTTTTAAAACATCTTGAAAAAGTTTCTTTGCCTCGCCTTCTTTTGCCTCAAACGCCCACCATAAAACCAAAGAAATTAAAGCCAGCTCAACAGCGATTCTGAAAAAATAATCTTTCCCGCCGATAAAAGGGAAGAACGTCGTCGGTAAAACTATTAAGACGCTGAAAAGCGACGCGTAAAGACAATATTTTGAAATCTTGAGAAACATTAAAATTAATTATAGTCGATCAATTTTAAATTGACAACTAGCCGCGATCGCCCTTAGACTTTAATCAGGTATTTAAAAGTTAAAAAGAAAAGGCTTCGCTCATAGAGCGGTGGCCGAGGGAGAAAAGAAATGAAGAAGATAGTAATGTTCGTTATTGCTCTCAGCTTGATTTTCGCCGGTTCGGAAGTTTTCGCCAAAACAAACCATCACACCAAAAAAGAAAAGCCTCCGTCAGTCAAAGAACTGCAGAATATAACAAATTTCATAGACTACCGCAACATACCGAAAAACGCCGAAGGTTATGGTCTGACGACATTTAAAGACAACAAAGTTGAAAGATTTAAGGTTAAATTCGTCGGCCTCTACCCGCTTTACAGGGGCGTAACCAATGATTCTTCTTATCCTGGAAAATATTCCGAGTTAATATTGGTTAAACTGATAAAACCATTTTTAACCGTTGCCGGAATGAGCGGTTCGCCCGTTTATTTTAAGGGGAAAGACGGAAAGTGGAAATTGGCCGGCGGATTGGGATATGGATTCAGCGATGATAAATTCCCAATAAACCATAACTCAAATATTTCCGGAGTAACGCCGATAAAATATATGATCAACCAAAGGAAAATATTCGGCGCCGAAAACGACGATTCAAAAACTTCGGTAAATTACTACAGGCCAAAACCCGGAGAAATGGTTGCATTCTCTATCGCCGAACCCAATAGCGGATTTGGTTGCACAGTCACCTATGTGTATAAAAACCATTTTTGGCTTTGCGCGCACGCTTTTATGCATTCCGAAAACAACAAAACTTTGTGGCTAGGCAAAATAAATATACCGGTTTACCGCGCGAATACGATTACGACTATTAAAGGCAGGATCGCGAGTTATAAAATTAT
>JAMDBA010000048.1 GCA_023484365.1 Patescibacteria group bacterium | reverse complement strand
TTGTCCTATCTGCGGAATAAAATTCGGGTTAAAAGACAAGGAAGCCACAAGAATCGCAATAAGGAATGATGTTTATATCGTTCATTCCGGATGCGCGAGAAATTTTTTTGGAGCAGTAATGAAAAAATATTCCAAAAACAAAAGGAACTGGCTCGTTTTTTCCAGAAAAAACGAACAAAAATCCGAACCTCAAAACAATTACGCGAAACCTCTCTCTAAAACAGATCCGATTCAAATTCCCTGCGACGGCTGCCACAAGCCGATAACGCTTGAAGAAAACTTCGTCTCGTTCCGGAAAGAGTTTGGCGACAATTATAAAGGATGCCATATTTATAATTACTACCCCGATTGCCTTTCCAAGGAAGCCGAAGTAAAAATCTATCAGCATTACGACAGCGACCGCCACTGGTACATCTTTGTCAGCGCGAATACCGTAAAAAAATAACCCCGCATTCTTTTTAAGAACGCGGGGATTTTTTATTTAATAATTAACTCTTTAATAAGCAATAACAGGACAATAAAAATGGCCCCCTGTATTTAGGGGGCCGTAAAAGCAAAACTATACGTTAAAACCTATCTTTCTCTTGAAATCTCTTCTTTCGTAGGAGTTGATCTGCTTAATAACGTCTTCAGTACGGATTGACTCGGAAAGTTTTTCGCCTTTTAATTCCTGCCGCACTTTTACTTCCAGCGTCCTGCGGATTACTTCGGCGATTTCGGCGCCGCTCATTCCCTCGGAACTTTTTGCAACCAAATCCCAGTCAGCCTTGAAAATTGCCCGGCCGGCGATTTTTTCCGCTTTCTGCCTGTGAATCCCGAAAATTTCCTTCCTGCTCCTTTCGTTAGGCAAATCAACTTTAATTATCTTATCTATCCTCCCCGGACGCAGAAAAGCAGGGTCAACGGCTTTAAGGCGGTTAGTGGCGCAAATAATCAAAACCTTGTCCTCCGGTTCTAGGTCGCTCATTCTTTTAAGCATTATAGAAAGCATCCTAACGCTTGCTTCGTGAGACGAGCCGTCACGCATTATGGCTAAGGCGTCAATTTCATCAAAGAAGATAATGCTAGGGGTTATCTTCTTTCCGGTCCGCTTCTCCGTACCACTTGGAAACCATCTCCGCAAGATTAACATCGTAAAACTCTGCGGCAATCGTTGATGCCAATATTTTAGCGGCAAGCGTTTTGCCTGTCCCGGGCGGACCGGAAAGAAGATAACCCCTAGGCGGATTTCCGCCCCATTTTTTGTAAATACCCGGCTTATTAAACGTCCGGCTGATAATCTCCAGTTCTTCCCTGAGTTCCGCCTGGCCGCCAAGGTCATCAAAAGAAAGCTTGGGCAGCTCAACGCTTTGGACGCCATTAGCCTCTTCGCTAGTTTGGCCGAATCTTATTTCGGTTTCTTCGTCCGGCTCTGTCCACTTCAGGTTAAAACTAGTATTGGGAGCGGGATAGCCGAGCTGAGCATACAAGCCGTTAATCGTTGCTGTTACTATCTTGAAAAATCCAAGCACGTCTTCCTTAAACTTATCAGGCGTTGAAAGAACTCCTCTGTTCGTCGCCCCGCTACTTCCCATCTCAACAGTAAGCCAGCCATCCGTGAAGTTGTACGCAACCAGAAAATCATTCTCTCCTTTAGCGCCGCCAACGAAAGCGCTGTTAGGGTAAACGCCGCTACCCGTATCATCTACCCAGAAAAAGCTTTTCAGATAGTCGTAGGGCGGCGTAAGTCTGCGGCTGCCCAAAAAAGAGTCGTCAATATCTGGCATATTCAACGGAAAAATAGTCGCTATCATTGAAAACCTTGAACCGCCGGGAGAAACTCCTGCTATTTCCATCTTTTTTATCGGCCCAGACAACGGGATCTCGCCTAAACCAATAAAACCTTTGCCTTCCTTAAACTTGTTAAACAGTTGCTTAAAGCTGTTTACAACAATTTCAAATCCTTCTTTCATAAAAACCTCCTTTTTTGGTTTTTAATTTTCTACTTAAATTCTAACCACTTATTTTATAAATGTCAACCCCGTTAAATAATTTGCTCTTGGCGGATTGCTTTCTAGAGCATTTAACGGAGTAAGAAAAAATAAATTAAAAAAGGCGGTTTCCCGCCTTTTACAAAGAGCATGTACGCAAACAATAAATTTGCTAATTCCTGTTTTTTCTGAATAGTGGAAGTAAAAATTCCGCAAGCATTAATATTAAGAAGGGAAAAGCTATGGCAATAAATATCCATGCGATCCAAGTTCTTATTGAAATACTTAAGAATATCAATCTGTCCCCTATGGACCAAATCGCGACATTGCCGTCTAATGGCCGATAAAACCTGTCTATTAAAAAATAGCAATGATCGGTATTCGGATTATAAACTTTATGACGAGGATCAAATTTATGGTCCATCATAAGCGCCTCTCTTATATTCTTATTCGGGACAACCGAAATATCGTAAGGCATTTTCCCGCCATTTTCCGCCATAGCGATCCTATTGCATAACCCACCCGCAAAATACATCGTTGACGAAATTAAAACAACTATCAAAACGCCTATGAGCACTTTATCAATAAAATTAATCTCAGCAACCAATCTTTTTAATTGAGGCTGATTAATTTTCTTTACCGCGCTTTTTGCCAGCTTAATAACCGCAATGAACAAAACGAGATGAATCAGCACGAACACATTAACCATTTCTTCCTCCTCCGGCCGCAGCCTACAGGCGAGGCCTTAAGCCAATCCTCAAGCCTTATTTGGTTTTAAATTTCCTAACTAATTTATAACTCTAATTACCCGCGTTGTCCACTTTATATTCTTTGCGCGCCGGTTTATCACATGTTTGCGCGCAGGCGTGAGATTTATTGAAAAAGACTAAAAATAACAATAAAATTTGACAATGGCTGTTTCAAACTGGATTATCGTTATTTCTTGGCTGATTTTCCTTATTTATTGGGGCGTTTCGGCTATCGGAGTTAAAAAAGATATTCGGCGGCTAAGCGGCCATTACGTTATCCGCCTTGCTGCCGCCGCGATAATTATTTTGATAATCATTTTAAAACCGGCAAGCGTTGAGCGATTCCTGAATAGATTTCTAAATTATTCCTGGACTTCTCCGGATAGCGTTTTAAAAAGCATAGGCGCTATAATTTGCGCCTTAGGCATCGCTTTGGCTATTTGGGCGCGCTGGCATTTAGGCAAAAATTGGAGCCCCCGGCCATCAGTCAAAGAAAATCACGAACTGATAACTTCCGGACCTTACCGTTTCGTCCGCCATCCGATTTATACCGGTATGCTTGCCGCCCTTTTCGGCTCGGCGCTTGCTGGCAGCTTTTTTTGGCTGATTGTTTTTGTGGCCGCCGCTGCCGTTTTTATAAACCGCGTCCATATTGAAGAAAGACTTATGGAACAGCAATTTCCCGCAAAATACGCCGAATACAAAAAAAGAACAAAAGCGCTAATCCCATTCGTTTGGTAAAAGATAAGACGGTTTTAAAAATCATTTGCGGTGGGGGTGAGATTCGAACTCACGACGCCCTTGCGGACGTTCCGGTTTTCAAGACCGGTGCATTAGACCGCTCTGCCACCCCACCAATATCTAACTTATTTATAACTTATTACCCGCTACCGTCAAACATTCCGATGCGACAACAGACAACATTCCAACATTCTGCAGAATGTTGGAATGTTGTAAATTCAAGTTATTTATTGAGCCCGTTAAATTTTTAAGTTAAAATTATTAGATGAAAACACAACGCTTTATCGGAGATTTTGATTTATCACAAAAATCCCTGGAGATATCGGATAAAAATTTTATTAACCAGATTAAAAACGTTTTCCGGATGAAGCCGGGAGATTTGATTTTCCTCGTTGATGGTAAATCAAAAGAAGCCGAAACTAAAATATCAGAAATTTCCGCCGCCGGAATAAAACTGGAAATTTTAAACGCGAAACAAAACGAAAACGAATCCCCTGTTTACGGCGTCCTTTATGCCGCGATTTTAAAAAAGCAGAATTTTGAGCTTGTCGCGCAAAAAGCGGTTGAGGCGGGAATAAAAGAAATCACCCCGATTATCGCCGCCCGGACGGTTAAAACCGAAATCAATCCCGAGCGGCTTAGGGTAATAATAAAAGAAGCCGCCGAACAGTCAGAAAGAGGGATTTTGCCGAAGCTTAATTTACATTTGAGTTTTAAGGAAGCGCTTGAGACCGCCAAAGAAAACAGCTCTAATTTTATTTTTGACCGGATAGGCCTTTCTTCCGCCAAAGATATCAAACTAAAACCTGAAAGCAAAATAGGAATTTTTACCGGCCCCGAAGGCGGCTGGACGGAAGAAGAGCTGAGACTCGCCAAAGACTACGGATTTAAAATAATCAACTTAGGCAAAACCGTTTTGCGCGCCGAAACAGCGGCAATTATCGCCAGCCACCTGATAGAAAATCAGGGGTAGAATTTAGAATTTAGCCGATAGAATAGAGGAAGGCAAAATCCGAAACACAAAATTAGTTTAATGCCCTACATTCTAACTGCTCAATCCTATGTTCTGCCCCGTTGGTTTTTCTGCGTGAGAAATAATTTCCCGTTTGATTTCCTGATTTCTAGAATCTAAAAAGAAAATCACAAAGTGTTCTTTTTTGTGATCTCTTATATCTTTAAGCTCGTTCCAGACATCTTGAGGCGATAAAAGCAATGCCGACTGCTTATTTTGCAAAAACCGGCGGCTCAACTCAAAGCAGGCAACAATCTCGCACGCTTTCGCGCTTCCGAGACCAAAGGTATTTTTTAGATCTTTTACCGATGCTTTGGCTAAGCCAGCACCGCTAAATTTTTTTAAAATTTTACCAGACAGCTCCACGACATTGATGCCTTCGCTGCCTGTTCTTAAAAGAATCGCCAAGAGTTCCGAATCAGAAAGCCGCTCGGGTCCGTATTTCTCGAGTTTTTCTCTTGGCCTATCAACTTTTGGCAAATCTTTTATTCTCATAATTATCACCTAAACTTGCTTTAAATAAGCAAAAACAACCTCTGTTTTGCTTATTATTATACCAAATTTTTATTATTTATGCAAAAATCCGTAAAAAAAGGCTTCCGTTTGGAAACCTTAATTTTTAATTTCGTCTTTTTCCGTAAAAAACAATCTGTCGGTTTTTATGCGGCAGGAACTTGAATAAAGAATCTTTCCTACCCGGCACTGAAAGACTCTGGTTCTTATGCCATGCTTATTCAAGACATATTTCCGGATTTTTATCGCGTACGCTTTAGTGGGGACAACCCACAATCCCCCGCCTTTTCTCGGATGACCGGAAAGAGGTTCGTCGGGAATATTCCAAACATTGAACCGGTATTGTTTCCGAGCTGCACCGAGCAAGCCGACCGAAGTCATATCTTCGCGCAAAACTTTAAAGCATTTCTTTTCCAAAGAGCCGCCTCCAAAATTAAAAAGCTAATAATATTATAGCCCGTTTTTTACAAAATATCAATACAAATTAAAGCGCGCTGCCGGAATTAATAACGTCTTTGCCAACTTGCCAGTAAGAATTATCGCCGTTTATTTTCCTGTAATACCACCACTCCACGCCCCAGATATAAATATCTTTAATACCTGTTTTTTGAGCAAATATCAAATTATTTTTTAAATCTGACGGAGTAAAATGCGCCGTTTGTTCGTTAAACGGTATTTGTGTTATGAATTTGTTGTTTTGCGCCCAAGGCTCCGCCTGAAGCTCGGAAATAATAACCTGTGTTTTAAAAAGAAGACTGACAAGTTTGGCGTGCAAGAAATAATAAACCGGCGGATAAAGATGCTTCCACCAGCCGATTTGCGGACTCCAGACTATGCGGTATAAACTAATCCCTAAAACTTTGGTCAGCGGCGCCGTTTGCAGCCAAGAGCTTAACTCGCCGCTGTCTGTTATCATAATCTGACGCGAAGAATCAAGTGAAGAAACCAGGCTTATTTCTTTTTTTAAAAAATTTTCGTTAGGCGGCGGACAGTTTCCGAAAATTCCAAAAAGTGGCTCGTTCTCAACCTGCCAGGTCTTGATTGATGGAAAATTTTTATAATGATTAATAACAGCCGTTAAATAATTTAAAATTTCTTTTTCTTGATCCGTCTCGTTCAGCTTTTTCGCCCAATCAGGCGTATAACATTCCGGCCACCGAGGGACGCGCCTGCCGATAGCCAAAATAACGTTATCGCCTCTTTTTTGAGCTTCGCCAACCTGCCAATCCAAATCGCTAAAATCATATTTTCCTTTTTGAGGTTCAATGTCCTGCCAATAAGCTATTAGCCGAAGATTTTTAGGCGCCAAATCATCCAAAACCGCCAAATAAGCCGCTCTCCAGTCCAAATTTAATTCTTTGGCGTAAACTTCGCTGAAAGTCACGCCCCAATTTGGCGCGCCATCACTTAAGTTTATCTGCCAGCTTAATGCGTAAACAACAACTAGAACCAGCGCGGCAAAGAGTAAGTATTTTAAAATTTTCATTCTTTATTACAAACTATTTTTTCAATATTAAAAACACCTCGTTTTTCCGCTTCTATGTAACCGTGCATAGCCGCGCCGGCAAACCAGCCGTCGTCCAAAAGGTCAAAAAGCCACTGATCAATGTAATTAAGGTCTTTCTGGTCAATGCCCGTTCCCAGCCTTAAAATCCATTCTCGGTTAAAATCCTCTTGCGAACCTATCGGCGGAGCGATAATTATCGGAATACCAAGCGCGCAATAGAAAGAAAGCTCGCTCGGTTTTGTCCACAAAATATCGGTTGTCCGAAGCGCTATGTTAAATTTTTTAAAATAATCATCAAGGTTATCAGCCGAAATTATGAAAACCCCCTTATTTAATTCTCTTTCCAGACCAACACTCCTTATTTCGTTTTCAAAATAATTTTTAACTTCTTCCCTGGCGCCGGCGGAAAGCATCAGACGGATTTCTTTGTTTTTTATTTTTTTCTTAAGACTGACAACGATTTGAATAGCCATCTCCTTTTGAGCGCCGGCGCCGCCGATTGAAAGCAGAAGCGTTAGAATATGCCCCGGTTTTGAAAGTTGCTTGCCAATATAGCTTTGAATAAGAGGCAAAAAATAACGCGAGTAGCTCCCTTTCGGATCCAGATTAAGAAGTCTTTCACTCAAATCAGATTTAACTATCTCCAGATTATCGCCGATATTTTCCTTTGGTAAAGGATAGCCGGTCAAAAATATATTACCTTCTTTAACGCCGTAAAGCTTTAAGCGTTCTGCCACTCTTTTGGTTGGCGCCAGATATTTTATCCTGCTTTTTTCCGGATTTAACGCAACCCACGGCCTGGCGACGTCAGTATCGGAGACAACACAATAAATTTCTCCCGGGTAATTAAAATATTCCGCCATAAACGCCGGCACCGAAAAAGTGGCGATAAACGGCAGAGGATTTTTTGCTAATTTATCAATTAAATCCTTGCCCCATCCGTCTTTAAGCCATTTAAAAATTTGCCGCAAGTCAAAAGTTGTTCTTTCATTTTTAACCTTCGGGTAGAAACTGATAATTTTCTGAAAATGATCAAATATTGAAAAAGTTAAAGCTCCCAACCAGGACGAAAATTTAAGGCGGGAAATAAATTCGTAAAATTTCCTGACGCTTTCCCATCTTGAGCGGTCCAGTTCTGGCATCCCCTCGTAATCGTTGGCATTAATAAAAACACCGTTCGGCGCCAGATATTTTAGAGGGTAGGCCGTTCTTTGGTGACCGTAGCCCATACTGACGGCAACAACCCAAGCGCAAAGTTTCTTGTCATCGTCCATCAATTTAATAATAGCATAATCGCAAAAACACGAAAAAAAGGCGGGGTACCCCGCCTTTGCTTATTTAATCTCCGATAATTTCTTATAAATCTCGTATTCAACCATTACACCTCTGATTGCCCGGTGAGGCATCGGCTCTTCTGGGATGCCGAGATATTTCGCCACTTCGTTCATATGGAATTTCTTAAGGCCGGAATCCTTAAGTTTCAGCCACGCCATCGTGAAAAGATCAACACGATGGTAATCCATCAAATTTTCCACTTCTGTTTCCTTTAGCGCTTTTGAAACGAAAGACCAGTCAAATGTTGTATTATGAGCGCAAAAGATGGCATTTTTGGTTTTACGGCCGTAAATCGCCATTGCTTCCCGAAGGCTCATTGCGCCAAGCCAATCAACATCTCTGTAACCGTTAAGATTCAAAGCGTATTCAGACGCCGTCTCTAGATGCTTAGGCCGCACTTTGATGTCAAGCATATCTATAACCTTAAAAGTCCGCTGGTTTATTAACAGCAAGCCGATTTCCACGATTTCGTGAATATGCGGATCTAGACCGGTAGTTTCCACGTCGGTTATAGCAATAGATCTGCTAAGAAGTTCCATTTCTTCCATATTGGCTCCTTATAAGAACAAACAGCTGATTAGAATATAATTAATAAACTTTATAACGTCAATAAAACAGACGCCGATTAACTTGAAGAATTTTGAGGCGTCGGATCGGTAACTATAAAATTACTCCCATTCCAGGAAACACGAGAGAAACTTTTGCCCGCCGGAATATTGCTCCAGCTTATAGCGTCGGCCGCTTCCCCGTTTTGGTTATATAGAGTTAGGCCGTTATTGGTATAAGCCAGAGTGTAAGAAGAAGGCCAGAGCAAATCGGCCGATACCGCGCCCGTGTAACCGCTTCCGTTAGCCAAAAGCAAATAGCCGCCAGCCGGAACAACCGCGCCCTCAAAACGTGAAGAAACCACCAACGTAGATTCCTTGCCGCTGGAACTTTTCTTTTTAATTGCCCACCCGGTAAGATCGGCTGCCTGCGAACCGGCGTTATAAAGTTCAATAAATTCATAACTGCTGTTCCCTTCCGCGCCCGCCATAATTTCACTTATCAAAACTTTTGCCGGCGAGCCGCTTGGCAAAACCGACGGCTGGCTGATGCTTGAAGTTGAAGCAACCAGCTGCGGCTCTGCTAAAATAACCGGAGAAGAAGTTGGCGTTATCGCCGCCAAAGAAGACGAATTATTATCTTGCGATGAAACACCGCTGATCAGCGAAGAAGAACTTATTGCTATGAGCGGCGCTGAATTATTAGATGTCGGTTCCTCGCCGTAAGTATACCAGGAAAGATCGGCGGCGCGTTCCGCAGGCAAATAATCCGGCGCAGCTTTTCCAGCTGGCCAGTCCGGATTGGCGGAAACTTCATCCAAAAGGCGGCAATCCCCGTCAAATAATTCAAGTCCTTCATTGCTGTTTTTGATGGCGCCGGAAAAAATCAAATCAGGATTAACGCCGGAAATATTATTATTTCGCGCCACTACGTAAACGGGATCGCTGTCCGTCAAAAATGTTTTCGGAGGCAAAATAATTTGTATTTTATTATTTTGATTAATAATCTGATAACCGGAAACATCAATACTGCCGCCGGAAATCTTTTTAAAAGAAAGCCATTCGTTTGAAGCGCCGTCTTTGTCGCCCGCCCAGGCGATTTCTTTAAAAACAACTTTATTCATATCCGGATTGGCTAAAGGATTAAAAACGCATGGCTGGCTAAAAGCGAAATCAGATGCTGGCTGATTTTTATTATTAGCGATAACGCTTGAAGTAGACGATGAGGAAATATCTAATTTGCCATTTTTAAGAAAAGCCAGAAAACCGGAGGCGCTCTGGTTTTTTTGAACGATACTAATAGCGATAAGGGCAAGCGCTACCGCCGCGCCACCGATTACCAATTTAAAATTATTTTTCATCATTAATTGTTTTAAGCGACAGTTTTTTGTCCCGCTGCTGATAAAATTTATACATCAACAAAACTATAATTCCATAATAGACCGCCATACCGACAAACCCCAAATCGGGATTAAATTTAACCGCGAATTTAGCAAAAGTATTAACTATAAAAATAAGATAATCCATTAGCGGCGCCACTATTAAACTGATAACAGAAGCGAAAGGGATAAACACGAAATAAAGAAAGCCCATCAAAAGCCCCAATCCGATAATATAAGGGACGACAACTAAAGCTGATACGCTAGCGATAAATCCTAATAGCGAAAAATTATGAAATTGAGTTATAAGTATTGGCGCCGTCATTAATTGGGCGGAAACAGTGATTAATAGTGATTCTTTCCATTTTAAAAATCCCGGGGAATCATCTAACCTTAATAAATAACGCACAACCGGCATAAAATAAATTATAGAAACGACAGCTAAGAAAGAAAGCTGAAAGCCGACGTCAAAAACCAAAATTTTCGGATTAAATAAAATTAAAATCAGCGCCGCTAAAGCTAAGGCGTTGCGCGGCGTATACAAACGCCCGTTTTCTTTTGCTAAAGCGGCAACAAAAGCCATTAAAGAAGCCCTAACCGCCGAAACGCTAAATCCGGTTAGAGCGGTAAAAAGGCAAACAAAAATAAAGGTTAAAATAAAAGCGTAGCGACGCGGAAGCGTGTATAAAAATATTACAGAAATTATAAAAATTACGATCGCCATGTGAAGGCCGTCTGTAGCCGTAAGATAACGCAGGCCGCTTGAAGAAAGATTTTGCGAAAACTCCTTGGGAATCTCGCTGTTAATCCCTAATGTTATACCGGCTAGAAAAGACGCCTCTTGCGGAGAAAGTAGTTTTTTAAACGAATTAACAACAGCGCCTCTCATCCTTAAAAGCAAAACAATAATTTTGCTGCCGCCGCCGGAAGAAATGAAATTGACGCGCGGATTATTTATTATCCCGACGACACCTTCTTTTGCTAGGTATTTTCCATAATAACTTTGAGGAGGAGTTTTGATGGCGCCCTCAACCGACAGCGAGTCGCCGTAGGAATAAAGCTGTCCGGCGACGGTTTCAATTAAAATTTTTCCGGCGGTAGTTTTAAGATAAAAAGACTGACCGCCATCCTGAATTTTAGGCGCGCTGATAATCACTCCTTGTATTTCTCCTTTTGGAGGCAGCTGCGCCATCAAGCCTTGATAATTATAATCGGTCCAAAAATAATAAAGGCTCCCCATAATTAGAATGGCGGCGGCTAAAACTGAAATCTTTGATCCGGCGCCAAAATAAAACAAAGCCGCGAACAAAACCGCCGCGGGAATAATTATAAATAAAAACGGCAATCCGATACTCGCAAAAGTAATCCCCGACAAAAAAGCCAGAACGCTTAAAAAAAATATAAGATGCGGAGCCATAAAAAATTTTATTCCGACCAATTTTTATACTGCGATTTAATTAACGCTATCTGATCCGGCGTAAGATTATTATAAACCTCCAGCCAGTTATCGGCTATTTCGCCCTGGGCGTTGTTTAAAGAAATGTTCCCGGCGCACACCTCGTTATGGAGATAAATCTCAACAACATCCTTCTCGCGGAAGCCAGGCTCGGGCTTGGCGGGCTGAGGAAATAAGTTCGCGATGTTATTGTCGCCACCCAAAGCTAAAGGAATTAAATGATCAACCTCATAGGCGCCGTAAGGCTGCGGATAAGGCAATCCATATTCGGCAAAAACCGATTTTCTTAATTTAGTTGAAACATTGCGAACCGTTTTGGTGTATCCGGAAACACAAATTTGGCCGGTGGTTGCATTTCGAAAAACCTCTCCCGGCGTGCAGGCGTGATCAGGCAACGCTCCGTTATATTGGCAATCCGCAGACTTTATACGCAAGTCTATCGCTTTTGGCTGACCGGAGAGCAAGCTCGCCAGCTGATTCGCCATCGCTTCCTGGTAAAAATGACGGGGAAAATAAAGATAAGCCGCGACGCCGGCAAAAAGAATTAGGAAAAGCAAGGCTATTTGCCGAGGCGAATTCATATAGATAATTTACGATACTAAAGCCAAGTTCGTCAATATAAATCCAGCGCCTTGCCGAAAGGCGCTGGATAAAACAGCAAGCCGCCCATCTCATCGCAACATGAAGAAAAAAATAAAACGAGGCGACTAATTCAATAATGATGGTTAAAATAATTCCCAAAAAACCGGTAAAGCCAATCCGAAAGTCAAAAAATTTTCTATCGAACACCTGGAGTTCGCTAACAACGGTTCTATATGTTTATAACTCTTCGAAAAAATGCCTTCTCGTGTTTTCTCTTATTTCTCTTTTTTGGTCATCATCCTTTGTTTCCTGCATATTTTATTGGAGCTGGAAGGAATTTATAAATTTGTTGTAATCGGAGTCATTATAACTACCAGTTTTATATGTTTCATAGATAACATATAATCGCTGCCCAACCATCGTTGCCCTCCCCTTAATATACATATTTTCACTTGTGATATTTATAAGAAAATCTATCCCTCGATGTCCGTTAAAATCTATCAGATTTGCCGAAGTCAACTTACTTTCCGGATAGATGGCGGCCATTCCATTCGCGACTTTTTCTAGATTGCCATCGAGATTAGATGTGTCCATCTTGGTTAAGTATTCTGTAAATGAAACAAAATATGCTACTGAATCATTTAGCACGCTGGAATAGAGCTCACCTTTAAAAGTAGTGATTCCATTAGATTGATCGCCCTGAATCTTCTCTTCAGGGGATGTCGGAAAAAGGATTTTAAAAGATCCGATAACAGAATTAAATTCTTGCCATTGTGATTGTGTTTGAACTACGTGGGTAGCTTTCTGAGTGCTATAAAAAGAGCCGAACAGAAAAATTGCTACAAATAAACCAGTAATTATTAGGCCCATTTTCAGCTTGTTTTTATTTCCGGAATTTTCTTTATCCATTTTTTATTGAACCTCTTTATTTCTCTTTGCTGTATATTGTCTTATACCTAAATATATCGACCAGATAGCAATTCCATATAAGAAGGTCGGAACAATATTCTGCCCAAATGCTGATGCTGTAAGTTTGCCGCCACTATCATTGCTAGGGAATGGCATAAATCCAAAATCTTTATTAAATATTTCAAGGGCTATCAAAACCAGGCCAATTATAATTTTTACGACTGGAGATTTCGGGAAAAATGATTTAGATTTCTTAACTTCGTCCATGTTTTTAATTATTTAGTTCCTGCTTTTTTTAATAAAATATCCAATGTCTTTTCCGTAAAGTTTCGCAAATATTTGTAATTCTATAATATCAACTCTCTGCCGTCCTGATTTAATGTTAGATATGTGCGATTGCGGACGACCTATTTTCTTCGCAACCCGCACCTAGGTCAATCCTGCTGCTTGACGAGCTTTCCGCAACCGGCTAACGAAATAGGCGTATTCCTCTGTTTGGATAGAATTAATAATATAATATAATCGTCTATCCAAAAAGTCAATATTAAAAATTTAGATATTGTGATGGAATAGAGGGAGTAAAAGATTGTTGCCCGCGCACTGACAGGGAGAAGCAAGGAAAAGAATCAAAAGCCCGCCGCCACCCGCGAGGACGCTCCAGAAGGAATGGGGTTGAGGGAGAAATTCCGGAGCGTCCGAGCGAAGCGACTAATTCAATATAGTGGACCCGAGGGGAATCGAACCCCTACTTCGGCAATGCGAATGCCGCGTAATGCCATTTTACTACGGGCCCCTTTTTTACCGGGGGAAGATTTTGAACCAATCTAAAATATAAAATAATAACTCGGCAACAATCAAGACGACGATGATGAATTCCATAAAATTATTCTTTTGAGTAGAAATAAAATTAATAAGAGTGGAATTACTTTCTGAAAGAAAATCCATTTTTTTATTTAAAACATCAAACCTATCTTGAAGCTCATATTCGTTATAAAGCCGATTATAAAGTTTTTCCAGCTCCGGCCGCTCCCAGGTTTCGTCCAGCTTATCAAATAAAGCAACGTTAACTATCGTATTTTGCTTAACCGCCAAAACCTGGCCTATCCGCTGCAACATCAGCTTTTCCGAATATTTTGTTTTGCCGCTAATTCTTAAATTATCTATAACTTGGCGCGCGTCTTTTAAAACAGAGTTGATTTCCTCTTCGTATTTATCCAACGCCACCGATTGCGCCGAAATATAAGAAATTATTTTTATTTTTTCAAGATCAAGCTCGTCTAAATAAATTTGCTCAAAGCTCATTAGCTCTTCTTTTTTGTAGCCGATATAAATTTTTAATGTGTCAAAAAAGGGGTAACTGTCACGGTAATTTCTGACATACGGCATAATTTCGTTAACAAATTGGCTTTCCAGCCGCTTTTTAACGTTCCAAAAACTAATCGTGCCGAATTTTGTTAAAACCGCATATTGATCTTCAAGCAAACGCAAAACCAAAGGGTGATCCCGGTTCATATAATGATAGCTTTTAACGCTTTCCTGGACTTTTTTAAGATCAATATAGTCCCCTGCGTATCTTGTTGTTAATAAATATTTCTTTTCTGCCATTTTGCCTATATTAAGTATTCTACCGCAAAATCACGGATAAAAAAAGCCCCTTTTTAGCTGATAAAATCAGCATAAAGGGGCTATAAGCGGTGATAATGCTTCAGGATTCCGTAGCAAGACCATCTCCTGATGTAGCCATGCCTGATCATCCAATTAGCAATATAAATCTGCTGATACGGATTTTTCCAATGAGGATGATGCATCCGGACTCTTTCGGCAAACTCCATAAATGTTGAATAATGGAATTGAAGCAATCCGTAAGCCTTACCGCCATCTCCGACTGCGCGTATGTTGTATTTGTTGGTTTTAAAGTCAAAAGATTCGCAATGAGCAATTAAAATCAATTTTGGGTTATTGAAACTATAAAGATAATTAACGATATCGTCGTATCGGTAATTATACTTTATCTTTACCCTGGAGTTATCAGTATTTTTTCCTGTCCCGCTTTCTTTAGCGTAAACTCCCGTTGTCGCCAACAACACTGCCGCGCATATAAATAACTTGCGCAACATTTGAATCACCTTCCTTTTGTTATTTTTTCAAAGTACTTACTTTGATTAATTTAAGTAAATCACTATTTTGTTAATTTGTCAAATAGAGTTTAATGTAATCCGAATACTGATATAATTAAATTAAAGGTCGTTTATTATTATAAAATTAAATATCAATATGAAGAATTATTCAGAAATTAAACCCCTAAAATACAAAGAGCTCAAAAAAATTTCTGCCAAAACATTAGAAATTCATCACGACAAGCTTTACGTCGGCTATGTTAACAAATGGAAAGAAATTCAGGAAAAATTAGCAAGCGCCGACAAAGAAAAGGCTAACGCGACTTATTCCGAGTACCGCGCCTTAAAAGCCGAAGAAAGCTATGCTGCCAACGGCGTTATCCTTCACGAAGCTTATTTTGACGTCTTAGGTGGCGACGGAAAAGCCAAGGGAGAAATAATTGAAAAAATAAAAGAAGATTTTGGCTCTTATGAAAATTGGGCGGCCGATTTAAAGGCTTGCGGTATGAGCGCCCGCGGTTGGGCAATAACAGCTTACGACTTTAATGACGGAAAACTTCATAACTATACCGGCGAGCTGCATAATCAAGGCGGAATCTGGGGTTCGTCCCCTATTATTGCGCTGGACGTTTATGAACATGCTTATTTCATTGATTTCGGCTCCGATCGGAAATCCTACATTGAGGCCTTCTTTGATAATTTAGACTGGAAGGTTATAGATAAGAAATTTAAGGCGCTCAAAAAGTAAGGTTTGCGTTATTAATTTAGCAGGTAAACAAAATCCCCGCAGCTCTAGCGCGGGGTTTTTGTTTGCCTGAAAGTCTCTTATCAAAATATACAAAAAAATAACAAGCGGCGCGGAAATAGATTGTCCCAATCCGAAAAAACCGGCGGCTATCCTGATATTATACAGGGAAGGCCTGCTTATCCATTGGTGGGCGTTAGAGGGGTCGAACCTCTGGCCTTTTCGATGTCAACGAAACGCTCTACCGCTGAGCTAAACGCCCACTAATAGACAAAACTATTTACAACGAGCTAATCACGCGCAATTGTATTTTACATCGTCAAATAGTTTGCCGCAAGAGTAATGGTTGCGCGAAGCCATATTTAATAAATAATCAGCGTATAAAAATTTGCCAAACGCTAAATTCTAGTTTATTGTCCCTTTAGTTTAAGCGCCTGAAATCCCGAAAAATTAAACTGAATAGCGGAGGCGGATGGATTGGTGGCGGGCTGAATTGTTTGATTTAAGTCGTAAGCCAATTCACTGATAGTTAAATCAAAAAAATAAATGAATATTCCCAAAAAAGCCAACACCATAATAACGAGCAACGCTTCCTGGTATTTTATTAAAAATTTTTTCATTCCGTTAAATAATCTACGCGCGTCTTTCCGGCTAAAAGACTATTAAGCGAATTATTTTGATTATTTATATTATTGAACATAATTATCTATTTGATAATGGAATTGGCGTTATTTAAAAAATAACTGGCCTTCAAGCGAGACCTGAATACTTGATCCGACTTGGGTTAAATTTATTTTTGTAAAATTAATCATATATTTAGGCAACGATAACTCCGCCGCCTTCATAAAATTAACGATATCACTAAGGTTTCCGCTTAGGCTTAAATCAAATCCTATGTATCCCGGCGCAGATTAGTAGGGGGGGGTTTGGTTGCTTTGAAAAGAAAAGTTCATGTTTACATTGTTAATTCTGCTTAATCCGTCAAGCCAGTTAGGAAAATCAATCAGCTGATCGCTGGAAGGCAAAAGCGCATCCATTTTTTGCTGATCCTGATTGGCTTGCGCTGATTGGACTTTTAAATCACCGAGAGCGCTCAAAAGCGCTATTTTATTCTGAAGATCGGCTCTTTGGGAAACTATTTGAGCCGCTTGATTATTCAGGTCAGAAATCTGCCAGTTAAATATCAAGGCAAAACCAATTATGGCGGCAATAATAATAGCCGAACTTATAATTAATGGCTGAAGCAAAAATTTAATCATGTAATAATTTTAGACAAGCTTTTTTATTGAATAAAACAAAGCCTGAAACAATTTTAATTATATAATCTTTATTAGATTGAAATTGAGCTGAGTTTCTAACGGGATTTATCATTAATTACATTATAACAAAAAATAATACCTGACGAATAGACCGTTGTTTAGCCTTGTCTTACCTTTTTTCGGCAGTTATTTTGCTTAAAATGGGATATCGTATAATATTAACAAAATGAAGGAGAAGATTAAGAGTTTTTTATTCCAAAACAGAACTCCCAAACAAACGGTCGCCAAGAACACTTTTTGGCTTAGCCTTGGCAGCGGCGTCAGTAAATTTATCAGGGCAATAGTTATTATTTACGCCGCCCGCATTTTAGGCGCCGCCAATTACGGTGTATTCGCTTACGCCACCAGTCTGGCGTCTTTTTTCACTGTTTTTTCTGATATAGGGTTAAGCCAACTTTTGACCAGAGAATTGGCGGCTAACTCGGAAAGGAAGAAGGAGTATATGTCCACAACTTTCTATATAAAGCTTTTTCTTTTAGCCGTTACTATTCTAATAATAGTTTATATCGCTCCTTATTTTACCAAAATCAAAGAAGCCCAAATTCTTCTGCCTGCCGTCGCCTTGCTGTTAACCTTTGACAATCTTCGCACCTTTGGATTCTCCGTTACCCGCGCCTACAATCAAATGGAGCTTGAGGGAAGCCTGATGATCTTAACTGAAATTTTTGTCACATCCTTAAGTTTATTCGTCCTTTTCAGGGCGCCGGGAGACTATAATTTGGTAATAGCCTATACGATTGGTTCATTTTTAGGATTTTTAGCGACCTTCGCTGTTATCCGCAACAAAATAAAAGATGCTTTTAGCCATTTCCGACTAAAATTAATTAAAGAAATAATTTCCAGCGCCTGGAGCTTCGCTATTTTAGGGCTTTTCGGCGGATTAATGCTTAATGTTGACGTGATTATCATCGGTTGGTTTAAAGATGCGTTTGCTCTGGGTCTTTATGCCGCTTCGCAAAAACCGATATTAATCCTTTATATTTTACCAGGACTTCTCTCAACCAGCCTTTTCCCGATAATGGTTAAGCTCGCCCGGGAAAAACAAAATGAAAAAATGAAAGCGATAATGGAAAAAACCATGGCTTTGATTTTTGCCGCGGCTATTCCGGCTGTTGTCGGCGGATTAATTGTCGCGCCCCAGCTTATCAGACTGTTGTTTGGCGCCGAATATCAGGGAGCAACGCTCGCTTTTCAAATTTTACTGTTTACCTTCCTCTTGGTTTTCCCCGGATCAATTTTAGGAAATTTCGTCTTTGCTTATGACCAGCAGAATATCTTTATAATATCAATAGGAGTGGGATCTCTCATAAATGTCGTATTTGATTTGCTGCTCATCCCCTCTTACAGCATCACCGGCTCGGCTGTCGCCACGCTACTTTCACAGTTATTTGCTAACGGCTATATTTGGTGGCGAGCAAAAAAAATAATCCCATTCGGAACTATCAAGCATTTATCAAAAATATTTTTAGCTTCAATAATTATGGGTTTCGTTTCTCTGCTGCTCGCCCATCTTAAAATAAATGTCTTAATAAACGTCGCCGCCTCTGCCGCCGTTTATTTTGCCGCTATATTGGTTTTGCGAGAAAAATTAATCGCGGAAATAAAAAGTGTTTTTCAGGTGTAGCTAAAATAAAATTTTCCCCGGCGTTTCGTCGGGGCAAATTTTATTTTTTGTTTTCCGCGCTAATCAGCTGTTTTTGGACATTCGGATCATTCGGCCAGTAAGTCAAAATTTGATTCATAATATCCTTGGCATCGGCAAATCTTTTTTCCTGAATATATAGAGCGAATAAACTATACAAAAACTGCGGCCGCCGAGGCGAAAGCAAAAGCCCTTCCTTAAAATAATTTTCAGCCTGATTTAAATAATCTTGATTTTTAGCGTTAGTCCCGGCGGCCTGATAGGCCGTTCCGACTATTAAAATATTCTGAGCAAAGTTGATGCCGCGGCCGCTTTGGATTATCGGACTATAGTAAGACATCATATAATTAAGCAATTGCTCGGCAAGCATTGGATTGCTATTTTGATTCATAAGGCCGACTACAACATTGCTGAAATTCCTTACCAGCTCTTCTTGTCCAACAGGAGAAGGCGCATCCAAGGGAATACTAGCCGCTGATTCCAATTGGCCTAAAGAATTAATATTATTCAGGTTTTGCAAAAAACTGATATAGAGCTGGGATTTGTTATACGGCAAATAAGTGCCGTAATACATAATACCCAGAACAAAAACGCTGAAAATTACGGCAAAGACTTTTTTAATTGAATCTCTCATCGTCATTGTTCTTTTATTATTTCAGCTTTAGGACCGAATTGATAAATCAAAAATGCAAGGAAAAAGAAAAAGCTGGTTATTATCGGAAAGACCTCAAACAAAGAAAGATTCTGAACAAAATACGCTATAATCATTGCCATAATGGCTCCTTTGGCTAGATTATAACGCAAATCATCTTTTAAGAATCTGACTTTATTTTTTGTGAATTGCCAAATAAAAGCGGCGAATATTGAAAGGTAGGCAAGGAGGCCGATTATTCCAATCTCACTCAAATAATCAAAAACAACGCTGTGAGCGCGATCAAACCATGTTTCTCCTCCCGTTATCGGACTAAAATGACGGATATCAAAAAACTTATCAAAGACAGTGCTGAAATTCTCCGGTCCCCAGCCAAGCAACGGCTTTTCTTCAAAACCCTTTATAGCCGCTCCCCAAGTCCAAAATCTGGTTTGGAAAGTGCCGGCGGTAAATGTAATGTCAAAAATTCTGCTGCCGGGAAGCTTTTTTATTAATGACGAGTTATGATAGTAAATCAATAAACTGCCTATTAAAACCATCGCAATCAAAAAAATAGAAAGCGGCCGCCGTAATTTATTATTTTTAATAATTAAATATATTAAAAGCGCGATAGCGCCAAAAGCCAAGCCGACAACGGCGCCTCTGGTTCCCGCTAAAACAAAAAATATCAGATAAAAAATAATTAAAGCCGCATAAGGGATCATCTTTTCCCAATTTAATTTTTCTTTAGAAGTAATAAAAAGATAAAAAGTGAAAAACATCGCGAAAATCATATAAACACCGACATAATCAGCGTTGCCAAGAGAGGCCATAAATCTGCCGGCCCAATGCGACTGATCGCCCAAAAATCCGGAGACTTGCGCGTTCGCCAGAATACCGTAGCCGATAGAAAGGCCCGCGACAATCAAAAATACCTGCATAGCCCGTTTCCAATCTTCCCAACTCCGGAATAAAACCGCCAGCATAACAAAGAATAAATAATAGTGAATCATCTGAAAACCGCCCTCGCCCCGCTCATAATTAGACCAGAAAGCCGCGTGCGGATCGTAAGCAAAAAGCGACGCCAAAAGAAACACAAAAGCAAAAGCGGTCACGCCCCAGAAAATCGGGCTTTTCAAAACATCATGAAAAAGTTTTTTAGCCTCGCCTTCTTTTGCTTCAAACGCCCACCATAATACAAAAGAAATTAAAGCCAATTCAATCGCAACCCTGAAAAAATAATCCTTACCGCCGATAAAAGGAAAAAATGTTGTCGGCAAAACTATTAAAACGCTGAAAAGCGACGCGTAAAGACAATATCTTGAAATCTTTAGAAACATTAAGATTAAGTATAACTAATTAATTTTCAATTGACAAATAGTCGCAGTAGCCCTTAGACTTTAATCAGGTATTCAAAATGTAATAAGGAAAAAAGGCCTTCGGGCCGAAGGAGAAAGAAATGAAGAAGATAGTAATGTTCGTTGTTGCCCTCAGCTTTATTTTCGTCAGTTCGGGAGTTTTCGCCAGGACAAACAATCACGTTAAAAAGGAAAATCCCCCGTCAGTCAAAGAGCTCCAAAATATAACGGAGTTTATGGACTACCGCAACATACATAAAGATGCCGAAGGATACGGTCTGACAACATTCAAAAACAACAAGGTTGAACGGTTTAAGGTCAAATTCGTCGGTCTCTACCCGTTTTACAGAGGCTTAACAAACGATTCTTCTGGAACCAATAAATACTCCGAGTTGATATTAGTCAAACTAATAAAGCCATTTGTCACCGTTGCCGGGATGAGCGGTTCGCCTATTTATTTCAAAGGAAAAGATGGAAGATGGAAGCTGGTCGGCGGATTGGGATACGGATTTAGTGATAATAATTTTCCGATAAACCCCGACTCAAATATTTCCGGAGTAACGCCGATAAAATATATGGTTAATCAAAGAAAAATATTCGGCGCCGAAAATGACAATTCAAAGACCTCGGTTAAATACTACAGACCAAAACCGGGAGAGATGGTTGTGTTCTCTATTGCTGAACCAAATAGCGGATTCGGCTGCACGGTCACTTATGTGCATAAAAACCACTTTTGGCTGTGCGCGCACGCTTTTATGTATTCCAATAACAACAAAACCTTATGGCTAGGCAAAATAAATATCCCTGTTTACCGCGCGAATATGATTACGACCATCAAGGGCAAGATTGCAAGTTATAAAATTATGACCGAAGAGACTCCTATTCAATACGTCGGAGTGATAACTTACGATAATGCCTACGCGATAGACGGAGTGCTGGGCGCGCCCGCAAAACTGATTAACTTATATGTCCGCATTAAGAAACCGACGCTTCAAGATAGCGAATGGCAAAGATTATCCGTTTCTCCGACGATATTCGCTGCCGACGACCTTTTTAATATGGCTATCTCCCACTTGTTCAACTATTGGCCGAACGCAACTTCAACCATCATCGTAAAAAGCGTGATCAGAGTTGGCAAAACGTCTATTCCAATGTTTTCAGCCGATCTTAGTTCGGGCGGCGAAAAAGCGCTGGGTGTCTGGAAATTAATCAGTAAGATAAGCGAATTGCTGGGTAAATACGGAATAGCCGACTGGGCAACGACTATGCCTGCCGCTACGGCAGACGTTCAAGTCCTTCCCGGCAACCGATTCCTGCATATAACAAAAAAAGAGCTGGTTGAAAACAACGGAATTAATGACGCGAACAACCGGCACTTTAATCTTGTCTTGGAATTAAAGAACGCTGACAACTCTAAAACTTTTAAACTCAATATTCCTCTATCTATTCCAAAGGACAGCAAGCAAACGTCGCTTGAAATTTACTCTGGAGACACGAACCTTCGCCCCCTGGCCTCCAAAGATTCGCCTTTCGGCGCGCTCCTGATAGCTTTCGGAGCCAACGAAAAACCAATCAACATGAAAAGCGAAAAGGATTTCGTAAACTCGCTTAAAGATATAGCGTCTTATCATAAAAGCTTGGATAAAATCTATATCAGGGTAACGCTGGCCAAGCAGATGCATTATCAATATTACAAACTCCCCAAGTCCATTCCCCTGCCCCCTGGTTATTTCATAAAAGATCTGGACGTAAATCTGTAGATTCCGCAACACAATTTAATGTCCTCCCTCCGGGGAGGACTTTTTTATCCCGTTAAAAGTTTTAAAAAGGCGTTTAATTATATAAGGCTAAGCCGGAGGATGGTTCGTTCATAGGATTTGCGTTGCCGAAAAATTTAGCTGAAATTCTAACGGGACTTATTTTCAATTTTCTGCTATTTTTATTTTATGGAAGAAAAAGAAGCGATTTTTTATAATTCCCTGAATATTTTAAAATTAGCCAATTATCGCGAACTAAAAAAAATCAAAGAGAAATACGGCTATTGGGAAAAAGCCTGGAGATCGCTAATTGAAGAAAAAAATAAAATTAACCCGGAAAAAGAATGGCAAAAACTGGAAAAATCAGGCGTTAAACTGCTTTTAGAAGAAGATAAAAATTATCCCCCGCTTCTTAAAGAAATTCCCCAGCCGCCATTAGGAATTTATTTTATAGGCGCGCCAATTCCTCAAGAAAAACAAGGACTGGCGGTTGTCGGCACCCGCAAAGCGTCATCTTTCGGAAAAGAAATCGCTTATGATTTTTCTTTTAATCTGGCTGGCTCCGGTTTGATTATCGTCAGCGGCCTGGCTTTGGGAATAGACGCTTCAGCTCATGAGGGAGCGCTTAAAGCAGGCGCGCAAACGATCGCTGTTTTAGGAAACGGGCTCGGCAATTTTTATCCTAAACAAAACGAACAGCTGGCTAAGAAAATTATAAATTCCGGCGGAACCATTGTTTCCGAGTATCCGTTAGAAATGCCCAGCCTGCCCCATCAGTTTTTAGAACGCAATCGCATTATCAGCGGCTTATCACGCGGAGTTTTAGTTGTTGAGGCCCCCAGAATTTCCGGAGCGCTTGGAACAGCCGCTCACGCACTCCATCAAAACCGCGATGTTTTTGTTATCCCCGGCGCTATCAATAACTCAAATTACGAAGGGTCTAATGATTTAATCAGGCAAGGCGCCGAACTCGTTACTAAGCCCGAAGATATTTTAAAATCGTTGGGAATAGAGACGGAATCTCAAAAACAAAAAGCTGTTGGTTTAAACGAAGAAGAAAAACAAATTTTAGATATTTTATCCGAAGCAGGCCAGCCGATTAGCGCCGACCAGATTTTAGAGCTCGCCGGCAAGTCAGACATCGTTAAAACTAATAAAATACTTACTCTTATGGTTATAAGAGGCATTGTTTTAGAAAGCCAAGGGAAATACTCGCTAAAATAACTATTTTCAATATTTTTAATTCGCGCTCATAAAATATTTTCACGAACAGTTATCTGGCTTAGGCCTTTAAGCCGGAAAGGAAACTGCTTGCGAAAATATCGGGGTATGTTTTTTAAAATAAAACTAGAGTGATATAATTAGAATAATGAATAAAAAATCTATTTATCCTTGGCTAATTTTGGCCATAATAATAATTGCCAGCGGCGCCATGATGCTTAAAGCCGCCTGGAGCGATTCGGCTATAATGGACGAACTTGCCCACACGCCCGCCGGTTATGGTTACGTCTCCCAGCTTGACTACCGGCTCAATCCCGAACATCCACCTTTAGTTAAAGCTCTGGGCGCCTTGCCGGTAAAATTATTTATTAATCCTGTTTATCCGACCACTTCTTCCGCCTGGACAAGCGAAGTCAACGGCCAATGGGATATGGGCACCCAATTTTTATACAACTCTGGAAATAACGCCGACCAGATTCTCCACGTTTTTCGGCTATTTCCGATTTTCCTAACTCTGTTATTAGTATTATTAATTTATATTTGGGCGAAAGAAATCGTCGGCGGCTGGTGGGCGCTCTTACCCGCTTTTCTTTTCGCTGTCTCGCCAAACGTTCTGGCGCACGGCCATTATGTGACTACCGATGTCGCCGCCGCCTTCGGAATCGTGCTGGGCACTTATTATTTTCTGAAATTCCTTTTCAAGCCATCTAAGCTAAATTTGTTCCTGGCCGGCATAGCTTTCGGCATTGCGCAACTGACGAAATTCTCCGCCGTTATGCTTATCCCTTATTTTATTTTCCTGATAATCGTCTTTTACGCGCTTAGCGTTAAGCGGGACTGGCTTCAGACCGACGAAGACGCCCGCTTAAGAAGGTTCTCTGTCCGCGGCTGGCGTTATCTACGCGCCGTTATAATTATTTTTGTCATCGGCTATGTTTTAATAGTTTGGCCTGTCTATGCCTTATTCACGATCCACTATCCCATCCAAAAACAGATTTCCGACACTTCTTCTATTCTCGCTTCTTTCGCGGGAGGACCTACGCCAGCCGGACATATTTGCAATCCTATGCGCTGCATAGCGAATCTGGACGTTTGGATGACAAAATCGCCTATCCTTCGGCCTTTAGCGCAATACGCTCTCGGCGTTTTAATGGTTTTTCAAAGGGTCAACGGCGGGAACACCGTTTATTTCCTTGGCCAGGTAAGCAACAGTGGCTGGTGGTATTACTTCCCCACGATTTATCTTCTTAAAGAAACTTTGCCCGCCTTAATACTTATTTTAGCGGCATTGGCGTTTGGCATCTGGAAAGCCGTAAAAGCCAAACCGAAATGGCAAAAATTGCTTAATTATATTTATTCTCATTTTGCCCAGTTCTCAATGATAAGCTTTGTTGTTTTCTATTGGGCGTACAGCATGCATTCCGACCTGAATATCGGCTTCCGCCATCTTTTCCCGACATTGCCTCTTATTTATATTTTAACGGCAAGCGCTATTAAAAGCTGGTTTACCCATACCGATACCGGCAACACCCAAAACATCTCCTTAAATATTTCTTCATTTACTAAAGAAATGACCCGAAAACTTATTAAATATTTAATTTTATTCGTAATTCTGGTCTGGGCGCTATTTGAAGCTTTTGCGGCTTATCCTTATTTCCTGTCTTACTTTAATGAAATCGGCGGCGGAGTTTGGAACGGCTATAAAATTGTCGGCGATTCCAATTATGACTGGGGACAGGATATGATTCGCCTGAAAAACTTCGTTGACTCGCATCCGGAAATAAACAAAATCGCCGTTGATTATTTTGGCGGCGGTGATCCAAGCTATTATTTAGGCAATAAAGAAGTGAACTGGTGGGCAAGCCGCGGCGATCCCGCCAACTCCGGTATCCATTATTTAGCGATTTCCATAAACACTTTAGAGCAGGCGCTGATTACCGCTAAATCCCAGCCTCAAGACTCAACAGATAATTACACCTGGCTAGTTAAACTGCGCCCTCCGAAACCAGGCCTTGGCGAAGTCCCCGCTCCCGACTACCGCGCCGGAACAAGTATTTTTATTTATAAACTCTGATATAGTGCAGAACTAATAACTTCTTTAGAGAAAAAACATCTTTCCTATTCCTATCCAATCTCCTATTCCTCAAGTTTTCATTATTTGGTTGGAGTGCTTTTAGTTCCGAAGTCTGGAAAATTGCCATTTACAGCGTGGAAATAAGCATAACAAACGGCATTATCAAAGATTGCTTTAAATTTAAAATCAAAATCAAATAGAGACTGATTTTCTGTCGCGCTGGATAAAGTATCCGTGGAATGTTGGTTCAAACTCCATTCGTTTGACATAGGAAGTTCTTGATATAAGGTTCCTGTTGTATTAGCATCCATTCCCTGAAGAGTCCAAGTAAAACTTATAGACCTATTTTCCATTGGGTCGGTTTCGCTGTAATAAGGAAAACGAGAATAATCGTGTTTTACGATTAAACCCGATAATTCGCAAGATTCAGGAGTTGTAGTGGGGGTTGTAGTGGGTTCTGACGCCATCCCTAAATCAGAGGTTGTAGGAGTGCTTTGAGGCGGCTGATTTGCTTCTTGAGCTAATTCATTACTGGCAAGGACTATCGCCTGATTGGCGACGCTTAACGCCTGTGCCTTTAGAGTAGGATTTGTGGCGACGTTAGGATTTGATAATAACACAAGAGCTATTTGGAGTAGGGCTAAAATTGATGTTATATTCATAATTTTATTATATCCCTATCGCTATCTTTATCAAATTTACACAATTGCCTAAAACTTTAACTGTCTAATGTAAGCTGGCTGATCCTCAACTATCCACCGCTTCACTAGCCATATTTCTTTAAAATTAACACCCGTATTTTCTGCTCGCCTCTTAACTTCGGCTAAAATACTCTGAGCGATAGAAAAATCGAAGATTTCAAAAAAAATATCCACGCATTCAATTATCAATACCAAATCTCTCGAGCCCTTTGTTCCGTATTTATCAAATTTTTCTTTTATCGTGTACGTTAGAATCTTCAAATAATCTCCACCAAATATAGCACTTTGTCCGGATTTACCTTTAATAATTTTTGAAAAGCTTTTACGTTGCTCTTCAACAGACCTTATCGGCGAGTCTGGCAATATATCTTTTTCGCCCGCATCTTGATGGGGAATAACCACTTGAAATAGCTCTCCTTTATAAACAAAATCTGCCTTGCGAGAATCATCAGTAGGCGGCAATTCTATTTCGGCGAGGTTTACCGCTGAATTCAGGCGTTTAGATAAAAATTCACATGCCAACTTTCTTTGGATAGATTCGTTTTGTCGGTCAAACGATCCTTGAAACAAGGTTATTATATTAGTCATTTTATACTATATTTACTTGTGCGATTATTTGACGAAATCCGGACCTTTTTTTAGCGGAACTAATGGCGCGCTTCGCGCGGCCGAATCGGTCGGCAAAATTCCTGAAAGTTTAATTCTGGTGCCCAGGAGAGGATTCGAACCTCCAAGCCCTTGCGGGCGCTACCACCTCAAGGTAGTGCGTCTGCCAGTTTCGCCACCTGGGCTCTTTTTATAACTCTTCTCCGATTATAGAAAGAGCATCCTTTATTTTCAAGTCAACAAATAAAAACTTCAAAATTATAATGTAAAAGACTCTAAAAATTTTATTCTTTGCTCAAAATCAGGAAACTTACTTTCAATAATTCTTGGCATTAAAAAAGATAAGGTATGGATTTCCTGATAAATAAGATCGGGAGATAAATCTTTTTTCTTTGAACGACCAAGGCCGTTTATTTCCTTATCTAAGTTGTCAGCTACCCGCAAGATAAGATTATCCCAGTTTTTAATATCTTTAGCGTTAGACGGTTTATCTCTCCTGATAAATTCCCGTTGATAAAGCATCGCGTATAGTTCCGACCATTGGGCGGTAGCATAACCGGAACGAAATTTAGAAAAATCTATTTTCGCTTCCTTCAACTCCAAATCTTGATGGGCTAAATCCGCAACCTCATCAAAGAATCTTTCTTTATCAAAAAATTCCGATCTTGGAGGTATGGCTCTGTAAGATTTAGCATGCGCTATTTCGTGAGCTACCTGAGCGCCAAACGAATAAATAGTATCCATATTGGAACCATCAAGCCACACCCGAGAGCTAAGATGCGCATCGTCAATATAAAAAGAAAAATTTCTGAATTTCTCTAGCGCCTCCTTGGACAAAAGCCGAACGTCCTTGGCGGCATCCGGCCTGTCTGATTCTGTATTTTCTAAAGAATTATCTTTATTTAACCTATAGCCAATAAACCGGTCGCCTTCTCTTTTAAAATCTCCGTAAAACTCAAACCGCAAATCATTAATTAGCCCTTTACTGAATAGTCCAATATGCTCGCATTCTTCTTTCGCATTTTCAAGAAGATTGGCGTTTTCCTGATAGTTCTGTTTATTCTCAATTTGCTGCCGTTCAAATTCCATAACTTAATATTAAAATAAATCCCATATTAATAAAAATTAAAAAGACTTGTTTCCAAGCCTAAACTACCAAAAAATATTTAATCTAAAATCCTAAAGCGAAACTCCCAGCTTTTGTTTGATTTTATAAGCGGGCATCTCGCGGACGAAGTAAAGTTTTGAGCGGTGAACTTTTTTAGGAAAACTTAAAACCATAACCTTTGTTATGGCGGGAGAATTAATCGGAAAAACTTTTTCCACGCTGACGCCTAAAACAATCGCCCTGACCGTGAAGGTGGCGCCGGCTTCCGAACCGTGCTTCCTGGCGATAACCAAACCTGAAAACGGCGTATTTTTTTCATACACCCTGACTTTGGCTCCGGGTTTAATTTTTTCTAAAATTTCTTTTGGAATCATAATAATTTATCGTTTTGGCTACTTTAGAATATCTTTAATCCTTTCTATTAAAAAGTCAATAGAAGTCTTGGCTTTGATGTAATATTCAATAGCGCCAAGCTGTTTCGTCCTTTCTATATCTTTTTCTTGACCAAGGTTTGAAAGGATAATAACCGGTATTTGTTCAAGCTGGGGATCCTGAGAAGTAATTTCCAAAACTTCAAACCCTGATTTTTTCGGCAAAATTAAATCTAAAAGGATTAAATCGGGATTGAATGTTTTTAAAACTTCCAGCGCTTGTTCTCCGTCAAGAGCCAGAGTAACATCAAGCCCGGCTTGTTCAAGCTTGGTTTTTAATATTGATGATAAAAATTTATCGTCTTCAACTAGTAAAACTTTCATAAGTTTATGCCTAAATAATACCAAAAAAAAGGCTGTTTAGCCAGCAGCTAGTAATTTATTGTTTTATATGAGAGAAAGAGCTTTTTAGTTGCCCCAAGAAAAATTTTTTTAATTAATTGTTTCACGCACAGCTTCCGCTACACGTGCCTTGTTACGACTTCGCCCATGTCATTGCGATTACCTTAGTTCCGCCGAAGCGGACCGTTGGGTATTCACAACTCCCTTGGCGTGACGGGCAGTGAGTACAAGACTCGAGAACGTATTCACCGCGGCATGCTGATCCGCGATTACTAGCAATTCCAGCTTCATGACGGCGAGTTGCAGCCGTCAATCTGAACTGAGGCCGGCTTTGATGGGATTAGCTCCACCTTGCGGTTTGGCAAAGCCCATTGTACCGACCATTGTAACATGAGTGTAGCCCAGGGCGTCAAAGAGCCATGCTGATTTGACGTCATCCCCACTTCCTCCCAGCACTAAAACAAGAATTTAGAATATAGAATTTAGAACGTAGGACGCAAAAAGTTGCTTCCTAAATCCTGAATCATAAATCCTCTATTCCAATCTTAGTGCTGGGCGGTCTCTTGCGACACGTATAACGCAAGATAAGGGTTGCGCTCGTTACCCCACTTAAGGGAACATTTCACAACACGAGCTGACGACAACCATGCAGCACCTGTCCTGCTAGTCCTTTTGGGAGGCCCCGACTTTCATCGGGCTTTCTAGCAGAATGTCAAGCCCTGGTAAGGTTTTTCGTGAAGTGTCGAATTGAACCTCATGTTCCACTGCTTGTGCGAGTCTCCGTCTATTCCTTTGAGTTTTAGCCTTGCGGCCGTACTTCCCAGGCGGCCAACTTAACGCGTTAGCTACGCCACCCCGAGGGTCGATACTCGAAATAGCTAGTTGGCAACGTTTAGGGCGTGGACTACAAGGGTATCTAATCCTTTTTGCTCCCCACGCTTTCGCGTCTCAGAGTCAGAAATGCCCCAGTTAGCTGCCTTCGCCTTTGGTGTTCCGCACGATATCAACGGATTTCACCCCTACACCGTGCGTTCCGCTAACCTCTGACATCCTCTAGCTTAATTGTTTCCGTTGCGAGTTCGCCGTTGAGCGGCGAAATTTAACAACAGACAGATTAAGCCTCCTACACGCTCTTTACGCCCAATAAATCCGGATAACGCTTGAGGTCTACGTTTTACCGCTGGTGCTGGCACGTAGTTACCCACCTCTTTCCGCATGGTACAGTCACCGAAGTTCTTCCCATGCTACCGCAGTTTACAACCCGTGGGCCTTCTTCCTGCACGCGGCGTCGCTCGATCAGGCTTTCGCCCATTGTCGAATATTCTCGACTGCTGCCTCCCGTAGGAGTATGGACCGTGTCTCAGTTCCATCGTTGGGGAACGGGCTCTCACCCCCCCCTACCGGTCAT
>JAMDBA010000005.1 GCA_023484365.1 Patescibacteria group bacterium | reverse complement strand
ACTTATAGACTGGCTCCTTTGGTACAATACCAGAAGGCCTCACTGGTCGATTGGCCTTATTTCTCCTTTGAGGTATATTTGTAATAAACTAACTCCTGAAAAGTCTCATATGTTATGGACGAGTACACCCACTTGACGCAAACGGCGGCTTGTTGTTAATCTCTCGCTAAGAAAGAGCTATCGAAATTAACGGCCAAAAAATAAAAATATTTTTATTATGTCCGAAGAAATTAAGCCAAACAATAATTTAAATGAAGAAAAAACATCGACTGCCGGGCAGGCAGCCCCGTTTGCTGGTAAGCAGAGAAAGTATTTGCGGCTAGTTCTTATTTTTGCGGCTATAGTTTTCGTTGGAGCAGCGATTTCTTTCGCGGCTCCTTATTTTTTTCCTCAAAAACAATTAGCGCAGACCAACTCTCCGACGCCCGATGAAATTGTAATCACGCAATTACCGAATGGTAATCAATTAGTGGAGAATAAGACGGAAAATGTATCATTACAATTGTCGTCAACGTCATTTGTCGATGGAACAAATAGACAATTTTACAATTCGGCTTCAGACGGTAATTGTAAAATCTCTTTTGATGTCACTTTGCTAAATAATAATGATCAAAATATTAAAGACATAGAAAGTGCTGCGAATAAAAATTTAGCAGATCTCGGTCTGACTGTTGTATCTAATACGTACCAAATAATTCAAGTTTCAGGATATAGCGCTTTAAGAGAAAATTTATTAACAGCAGAAAACGGCTACTCGTCAATCGTGAATATCCCTGTCGGTGGAAAGCTTTATAGTTATGTTTTATATAGCAACCCAAAAAACACCTCTACTTGTAATACGTACTTAGACAACGTATTAAAATCAGTGGCAATCAACAAATAAAAATTATGAAAATTAAAATAATAATCTTCGTCGTCGCGATATCATTTATTTCTATTTTGATTTTAATTCCCCAAACCCATTCTTCTGATTTATTAAATTTTAAGTTGCCTTATAAAAAATCAGATAATTTTATCATTACTACTGGTTATAATACTCCGCCGACTCATATTAAGAAAGATGGTTTTGCTTTAGATTTTACCAAAAATTATTGTCAGGCTTATGGGCAGCCGGCATTAGCTACGGCAAATGGAATAGTCCGTTTAGTAAAATCCGAATCTGAAAGTGGTGGTTATGGCTATATGGTAGATATAGATCATGGAAATAATTTGATTAGCAGATACGCGCATCTAGTCGCTGAATCTACTCAAGTAAAAGAAGGAGAACGGGTCTATGCCGGGCAAGCTATTGGATTAATAGGAAATACTGGTTTTGTTGCCGGCGCTGCTTGCGCGTCGTATCCCGGCGCTCATCTTCATTTTGCCGTTTATCAAAAACAGTCCGACGGCGCTCTTGCTGCCTACAATCCCGAGCCGATTTCTGGATATACAAACTTGCTGGCGGGAAATTGGTATGTTTCCGACAATGTGATTTATCAGCCCGTTTATGCGGCTAGTGAAAATTCTCAGTCGGCCGGTGGTTCAAATGACGTGGCTGCGCCATCACAATTAAATCAGTCCGTTTCTTCCGCGCCCAAAGAATCTCTGCTGAGCGTTGTTGTAAACGGTGTTGAAAATTTTACCGGTAATGTTGTTAATAAAATTGCTTCAGCTGTCGGCAACGCCGCTTCGGCTATTAAATCTTCTTTGGCTGATATTTTTAATTCAAATTCTGATGATGGCGGCAGCGGCGTTGCCGTAGACGATCAATCAATTTCCGGCGATCAACCGATTGACGCAAATTTGAACGCAACGAATAATTTAAATCAAACTCAATCAAAAATTATAAATAATATTAGCCAAGTCGCGCAAACCGGATCGTCTGCGCAAATCGGCAATCAGCCTGCTCAAAAAAAATCTCAACCCAGCCAGCCGGCCGAAGGCGAAGATAGCCATAGTCAGCCTCGTTTAACCGACGAGGCGGAACAACCCAAAACTGATTTAACTAAAAGCCAAAATTCTTCAACTTCGGTTCAAGTAAGTTCTTCAACTTTAACGCAGACCGCTTCTTCAACCGAAACCAATACATCAAAATCAAAAAAACCTTTTTCTGAAAATTCTGCCGTCCCTAATAAGTCCTGCTATTTTGATTCCGCTTTTACGCCGAGTTCCAATAAACAAATTTTAATAAACGAAGTTGCCTGGATGGGAACCGCCAACTCTGCCAATGATGAGTGGATAGAATTGAAAAATATTTCAAATCAAGAGGTTGATTTGACCGGCTGGCAAATCGTCGCCAAAGACGACAGTTTTGCGATTGATCTATCGTCTTTAAAAAACAAAAAAATCGCGCCGCAAAACTTTGTTTTGCTGGAGCGGACGGATGATTCTTCTGTTCCGAACGTGTCGGCGGATTTGATATATGCCGGCAGCTTAGCGAACGCGAATGAAGGATTAAGGATTTTTGACGCTAACTGCCGTTTGGTTGACGAAGTTTTGGCTAATTCTGCCTGGCCAGCCGGTAACAATACGACCAAGCAAACTATGGAGCGCGATCTTTATGGTTTTGGCTGGCATAATTCCGCGGCGCCTTTAGGCACCCCTAAAAGAGAAAATTCTTCGGGCGTGATTTATGGCGGAGGCGGCGGAGGCGCCTCTCAAAACAGCCAAAATAATCAGCAAAATTCAACTAACCAATCGGTTATTCGCCAAATAGTGATTGATGAGATTATGTATAATCTGCCCGGCGCAGACGAGGATCGTGAGTGGCTGGAAGTTTTTAACGCCGACTCTGAGCCGGCAGACCTGAATAATTGGAAATTATATGACGGCGAAGCTAATCATAAATTGAGCTTAGTCAGAGGATCGGCCATTCTGGCCTCTGGCAGCTACGCCGTTATCTCTAGCAATGCCGATAAATTTTTGGAAGACAATCCAGATTTTGGCGGAATTATTTGGGAAGCGTCGTTTTCTCTAAATAACGATGGTGAAAATTTAACCTTGAAAAATAATACCGACGCAGTTATTAATCAAATTGGTTATCGGTCAAGCGATGGCGCCAACGGCGATGGCAATTCTTTGCAAAAAATAGACGGCCGCTGGCAAGCCGCCACTCCGACGCCCGGAAGGGAAAATAAAATTTCTTTAAATGCTGCCGAAAAAAATATTAATATTTCGTTTTTGATTAGTTCTAGTAGCCCCGAGGTCGGCCAAGAAATTATTTTTTCTGCTTCATCTACCGCGCCAGACGCAATTAATAGCTATCAATGGGACTTCGGCGATGATTCCAGCTTGTTTGCGACGAGCGGTCCGGTTGCTTCTCATATTTTTGAAAATCCCGGCGATTATAAAGTTGAACTTTCAGCTTTTGGCGATAATTCATCTTCAAGTTATAGCGCGATTATTTCGGTAGCCTCTTCCACAACAGGAACTTCAAATGATGATGCTATTGCTTCGTCTTCTTTGTTGGCTAGCGAATGGACGGGAAGCGTTTTAGTGTCCGAAATTAAGGCGGGCGGCGTCGATAATGCGGATAATGAATTTGTCGAAATTTATAATCCGACCGACGAAACGATTGATTTAACAAATTGGTCGCTCCAGCGAAAAACCTCTTCTTTATCGGCGGAAACAAAAAATCTTATTGCTCATTTTCCAACCTCTTCTATCACCCCAAAAAGTTTTTTGCTTATAGCGTCGGCTGATTACTCGGATAAAGTAATGCCGGATTTAACTTATTCAAATAATTCCAATAATCTTTCTTATTCGGATGACGTTGTGATATTAAAAGATGTTGACGGCAAAATCGTTGACGAAGTTTATTACGGAGAAATTCCCGCCGGTAAAAGTTTGGAAAGAAAGGCCGGTGCCGACTCCAGCGCTGGATCAATGGTTGTTGGCGAAGACAAATTTTTGGGTAATGGTTATGAAAGCGGCGATGATAATTTTGATTTTATAATTCGCGACAATCCCAATCCACAAAACTCTCTAAGTTTGCCCGAGCCGCGCAACAAACCGACATCTTTGCAACCCGGTAACGCGACAAGCGGAATCGCCGTTTACGATGCAAGCGCCAGATCTGCCGTTTTGAGCTGGAAAAATTCTCAAGACGCTCGTGGTTCTACATCAACTATTTATTACGAAATCCATGACGTTAGCGACTCATCTTCTAGCCTGCTGGTTGCCAGAACAACATCAACGACGATATATTATCCAGTTAACGCGCCCGGTCAGTTTGAATTTTCTCTTCAAGCTTTTGATGGCGATGGATTGGGTTCCGAAATTAATTACGCGGATCTGCTGATTGAGGCGACGACGACCGAATCTACTTCAACTCAACTTGCCGATCCTACCTCTACGTTGTCGGATGCTTCAACCACAACAAGCGCGGTTATTTTTTCTCAATTAAACGACGAATCGCTTTCGGCTTACAGTTTTTACGGCGATAATTGGTATCGTTTAGGAAGCGGTTTTTCAGGAATAATCCATTCGGTAATTTTGCGAGGCAAGGTTAGCGCCGCTAGCTATTTCAATTCCCGCGCGATTCTTGAAAAATTTAGCGATTCTTCTTACAGCCATTCTTTGGGATCTTTTATTTTATCTGATAACGTGCCGTTCACTTACGATCTATCAACGGTGGAACTTGATGGCTTGGATATACAGCTCGACCCAAGCGCTTACTATCTTTTAAGAACAAGTAATGATTATCAAAATAGAAGCGTAATTTTAGCCGGCGCGAGCAGCACAACGTCAACGGCAATGTGGAATGAATTTATTTACGGAACTGGTAAGGTTGACCATCAATATAATTTTTATCCCTACATAGTTATATATGGCGATTTATCGACTAGCAGTTTTTCTTTGGCGACATCTTCGGACGATAGTTCTTCTAATGCGACAACCTCACAAAACTCTACTTCAACCAATAACGAAGCCACGACAACCGCAACCTCGTCAGCCAATGAGGCGACGACGACTTATTCCACCTCAACTCAAGCATCGGATTTTTCAACGGCAACCGGCGTGTTTATTTTTTCCCAAACTGATAATTCCGCGCCTTTAACTTCTATCACCAGCTTTACTTCGGGAGCCAACACTTATAATTATCCTTGGGATCATAAATCAGGCCAAACATTTTTAGCAATCAATAATGAAGCAATATCTAAAATCGAAGTTGATCTTTACGCTAATCAAGGCTATATGGTTTATTGCGGGTTTACTTATGGTATTTCCGTATATCTTAACCTTTATGATGCCGGCTTAGAGGATAATCTTAATAGCCTTGTTCTTGTTGCTTCTTCTTCTGCTGGCGTAACGGTAGAAAGATGCGCTAATCATCCCCATCAGAAAACCTCTTTTAATTTTCCGACCGAAGTCGGCTTAACGGCTAATCATTTTTATTATTTTGAATTAAACGCTCCCGACAGCAATAGCTATTGGGATATCGGATTAAACGGGACGACCACTAATATCGCGATGGGATCTTATTATTATAATAGAGCGTCATATCCAAATTATGACAGCTATGAGGTTTTAACTGGAACAATCATTTCTTTGGCTTCCTCTTCTAATTATTCGGCCGAAAGCTCAACCTCAACGAATGCGACATCAACTTTAATTATTTCCGATATTAATTCTTCGGGTTATTCAAATGCCGATTCAACTATCGCTATATCAACATCAACTATTTCGGCAACCTCAACAGACGCGATATCGCCAACTTCAACCTTGCTTTTAGCGGGCGCCTGGCCGGCGGTATATGATTTCTCATCTATCGGCAGTAGTTCTTCCAGCGCGACAACCTCACAAAACTCTACCTCAACCAATAGCGAAGCCACGACAACCGCAACCTCGTCAGCCAATGAGGCGACGACGACCGAAAATATGGCAAATCTCGCTTCGGCTACTACCACTGATAATACGACTAATACTACAAGCTCAGCGTCGTATTTGATAAATCCTGAGGCAACTTCAACTATCACGGAGGCGAGCTCTACGTAGCAAACCGCAGCCTTTGCGCTTGAAATAATTTACTAATTATTCAGGCGGGAAAACAAATTTATTTTATAATTTATGGTGCCGCCGACGCTTTACAGAAAAATTAATTTCTATTTTTTTGGAAATATTTAGCAGCGAACCTCTTTTTTTAGTCGCGCGTGTTTTTTGGATTTGAAAAAATCTCGCATTATTGAGAATGTAATAATGTTTAATAAAATAAAACGGAGCCAATAAGACTCCGTTTGTAAGAAGAAAAAATTAACCTCGGCTAAAAAATCCGCTTTCTCTGGCGATGTCCAATATATAGGGCTTTTCAATAGTGAATGGGGCAAAAAGAATTCTCCATTTGAGCCCAGGTTCTTTTTGCAGCCGGAGTTTCAGGCAGTAATTTTGCGTCCACTTATCTTCAATGAAGCTAAAAATCGCCTGATGCGGGCCGAGATCGGTAAGCCGCTCTCTGTACACCACGCCTTTTTGGTATTCAACCCAGGAAGCGTAAAATCTGGCAATGATCCACGGCTTAGTTATCTTGATCCAGATAACTTTTACAGCAAACAGAGTGTGGTATTTGGCCAAAAGGTAATAGTATTTTATCCTTTTCATATAACCTCCTTTATTAAAATATCTAATTTAATAATATATAAAAATATTTATTTTGTCAATATATGGAAAAACAAATAAAAGGGCCGCGCCGGTAAACCGGAGCGGCCATTGTTTGTTTCCTTTGTCAAGTTAATGGCGCGGAAACTTACTCTTCTTTTTTGTCTGCTTCTACAAGCTCGGCGAGGGCGATTTTCCCTTCTTCGGTAATGCGGAATTCGCCAAAGACGTCGACCACCATTCCGTAAGCAATGGCAAGAGTGAAGGCGACGCGATCTTGTTTTTTAATCTCCTCAAAGCTCATCGTTTTTCCCTGGTCGTTGTTTGCTTTCAGGGCTGTGAGCAAATCTTTGAGGTCTTCTTTCTTGATCGCGGCTTCTTCGGGCGTTAGCGCCTGTTCGTCAATCACTTCGATAAGTTTTACTTTCATCCCGTTCTCCTTTTTTAATTTAATTCCGGATAACTTCTCACCCGGTTTCTGATTAAAGACTATCATATTTTATTAAACTTGTCAACTATATATTGACTTTTTCAAGCGAGAAAGGTTAATATATAGATTATATGCTTTCAAATTTAAAAGATATTTCCAAGGCGGTTGATCAAATTGCGTCCGAGCGTGGGCTTGATCCGACTAAGA
>JAMDBA010000006.1 GCA_023484365.1 Patescibacteria group bacterium | reverse complement strand
ATAAATGCGGTGGTAGCTTAGCCCGGTAAAGCGCCTCCCTGTCACGGAGGAGACCGCGGGTTCAAATCCCGTCCACCGCGCATTTAAAGGGATTTGAACGGCGGAATTAATTTTTTTAGTAGAAAAAATTAGTGAGCCGGCGCCCAGACAAGTTTTTTGCGGCGGTAAAAAATTTAGTCGCGGGCAAATCCCATCCACCGCGCAAATGATAAATTTAAACCAAAATTTAAAACTTCCGAAAAAGTTTTTGACTTATTTACTGACCGAGCTTCTGATTATATTTGGCATTGCTGTTGTTGGCTATATCATGAACATTGTGGGCGCCAGTCAATTTTTCTTTTGGATTGCAACGGTTGGCCTTGTCTTGGTTATTGTTGTCTGTTTAATTATTGGCGCTTGCGCCTTTTTACTGTATAACAGCATTTCATTTATGATAGATGACGATAAATTAACGATTAATTCAGGAGTTATTATTAAGCAATCGAAAACCATACCATTTTTAAATATTCAGAATATAAGCACAACAAGCGGTCCGATTCAGAGAATATTTAAAATTTCTTCTATTAATATTTGGACTGCTTCAACGGGGCAAACAAACGACGAATTGGCGCATAATCCCGATGGGCAGCTTTGGCTTCATACTGCCGACGCCACCTGGCTTAAGAATTTTATTGCCGATAAACAAAATAATAAAACCGCCTTATCGCGATAGGGGCGACGGCATACTTTCCGGGTTGCCGTAAAATCCTGTCCACCGCGCATTCTCTCTGTTAAATAACCCTCCGGTATTCTGTAGAATATTGGAATTTTATTCTTGGATTAATTTCAAAAATTCGCTTTCGCTTAAAATTGCGACGCCTATCTTTTTTGCCTTATCTAACTTTGATCCAGGCTCGTCGCCGGCGACAAGGTAAGAAGTTTTCCGGCTGACGGATTCGGAAATTTCACCGCCTAAAGCGCGGATCTTTTCTTTGGCTTCGTCGCGTCCCATAGAGGAAAGAACGCCGGTTAGGACGAAAATTTTTCCTTTTAGTTTTATTCCCCCTGGTAATGATTTTGGAATTTCTATCTCAACGCCGTTAGTTTCAAACTTTTTTAAAAGTTTTATATTGCGCGGCTCGCGGGACCAGTCGTTTATGCTTTTTGAAACTTTTGGTCCGATGCCGGCGATTTTTTGGAAATTTTCCGCTGACATTTTGCTGGCCCAGTCAAAAAAATCTTTAATATTTAATCTTGAATTTTGAGTTTTGAATTTTTCCGCCAAGAGATTTGCCGTTTCTTCGCCGACGTGCAAAATTCCTAAACTATTTATAAATCTTCTTAAAGGGATTTTCTTTTTGGTTTTAATTTTGGCGATAATTTTTTCGGCCGATTTTTCGCCGAACCGCGGCAGGGCGGCGACGTCTCCTTTTTCAAGCGTAAAAATATCAGCGGCATCGGAAATTAATCCTTCATCCAAAAACCTATCTAGAATTTGAGGGCCTAAGCCGCGGATATCAAAAGCGCCGCGGGAGACAAAATGCTTCAGGGCTTCGCGGTTTCTCGCGCCGCAATTGGGATTGGAGCAGCGGTAAAAAACTCCTTCTTTGATTATTTTTGAGCCGTCTATCGGGCAGCGTTTCGGCATTTGGAATTCCTTTGGTTTGCCAGAGCGCATATTTTTTATGACTTTAGCGACTTGCGGGATAACGTCGCCGGCGCGGCTGATAACAACGGTGTCGCCAACTCTAACGTCCAGTTTTTTAATTTGGTCGTAATTATGGAGAGTGGCGTGCGTGATGGTGATGCCGCCAAGTTCAACGGGACTTAAAACGGCGACTGGTGTCAGTGTGCCAGTGCGGCCGACCTGGACCTGGATATCTTCAACAACCGTCGTGGCTTCGCGAGGGGAGAATTTATAAGCAATGGCGGCGCGCGGCGCTTTACCGATAACGCCGGCGGCGTTGTAGGTTTTGTTGTCGTTTAAAATAATAACCGTGCCGTCAATTTCGTAATCCAGCACTTTATCGCGGCGTTTTGCCCAGTAGTCGCGGAACGCGAAAATTTCTTTCAAACTATTGGCGGGCTTGTTGTTTTTTCCCGTTTTAAATCCGAAAGCTTTCAAAAGCGAATGTTCTTCTTCGTGGGTAATCTGGCCGAGGTCTTCGTTGACGATGTCGTATTGAAAAGAATCAAGTTTGCGGCTGGCGGTTATTTTCGGATCAAGTTGGCGGATTGAGCCGGCGGCCATATTGCGCGGGTTGGCGAAAACCTTTTCATCTTTCTTTTGCTGTTCTTTATTTATCCTTTCAAATTCACGCTTACTCATATAAACTTCGCCGCGAACAACCAAATGGGGCGGCGGCCAATTTTTTAGAAGATGATTGAATTTTTCCAGCTTTAAAATTTTAAAGTTTTTCTCAACCTCTTCTTTGTCCAGAAGTTTTAGGGGCACCGCTTCAATTGTTTTAATGTTTTGGGTAACATTCTCGCCTATCATGCCGTCGCCTCGCGTTGCTCCCCGGACAAAAACGCCGTTGTCGTAAACAAATTCCATCGCTAATCCGTCAATTTTAAGTTCGCAATAAAAAACATCGTTTTTGATTAAATTTTTGTCTTCCAGAACGTTTTTACCCAGATAATTATTGAGTCTTCCCAGCCAATCTAAAATATCCTGCTCGCTGAAGGCGTCGTCAAAAGAAATCATCGGCGTTTCGTGCCGGACTTTTTTAAATTCTTTAAGCGGTTGGCCGCCAACGCGTTGGGTTGGCGAATCGGGAGTGATCAGATCGGGATATTTCAGCTCCAGATCAAATAGTTCTTTTTTTAAAGAATCTAAAGCTGCGTCGGAAATAAGCGACTTATCTAAAACGTGGTAAGCGTAGCGATAATAATTTATTGATTTGCGCAGTTGTTTTATTCTCGCTTCGGCGGCTTTTCTATCAGTCGATTTTTCCATTTTCTTGGCGTCCATTATTAAAATTATAAACGAGGAGAAAATAACAGCAAAGCCGTTATTTTCTCCGAGTGAAATAATTTTATGAGCGGAGCGAATAAAATTATAACGGAATTTGGCGATTTGTTATAATTTAATTATGAAATTGATAATCATCGGCGGAGGCGAATTGGGAATGAGCTTTGCTAGAGCGTTGGCTTTAGGCGGAAAGTCGGATTTAGATATTGAAATTTGGGATAAAGACCCTCAAAAACGCTCAACTGGAAAAAATTTAAAAGAAACGCTGGTCGGCGCAGACTTTATTTTTTTGTGTATCCCCTCCTGGGGCTTGAGGGAATTTTTTAAAAAATCAATTTATTTAATTAGTAAGGATTCAATTATTATTCCTTTTGCCAAAGGGCTTTTTGAGCCGAAGCCGGTTTTTGGCCGATTAAAAAATATTAAAAATAAATGGGCGATTATCAGCGGTCCGATGCTGGCGGAAGAAATCAGCCAGGGTTTGCCGGCGTTCGGTCTTTGCGCCGCCAGCGACAAAAAAGTTTTTCTTAAACTAGAAGATTTGCTTAAGGAGACTAAAATTCAGCTTGAATACTCCAGAGACGCTTACGGCGTTTCCTTAATTGGCGTTATTAAGAATATCTACGCTACTTGGATGGGGGTCGCCGACGGGCTTGAGCTGGGCGGTGATTTCAAAGGAGTGTTGGCCGGTCGGGCGATTTTGGAAATGATTAAATTAGAAGAAACTTTAAAAATCAAAAAGGAGACTATTTTTAACGCCAATAATTTCGGCGATTTAATAGCTACCGGATTCAGCGCCGGATCCTGCAATAGGCGTTTCGGGGAAATGCTCGCCAGGAAAGAAATAAACGGCCTGAGATGCGAAGGCGCAAGTTCTCTTCCTTATTTAATAAAAATAATCGGCGCTAATAAAGCAAAAAAATTCCCCCTGCTCTGGTCTTTAAATAAATCAACCGGCAAATCAAAATAAGATATAGCAATTAAGATTCAGAGCGTAGTAATAAAAATTTTAGGCAGCGGCTAGAAGCTCAGTTCCATTTCGCATTCAATGATTTTTTTCCCGCTATTAAGTTTTTGATAAGAAATTTTTCCTGTCTTTTCAAACCCTAATTTCTTATAAAATTTAATCGTTTTTTTGGCATAATTTGCAACTTCAAGAGTTATTGGTTTTTTACCGCCCAGCCAATCAATCATTGAAATCATTAATGATTTCCCGATTCCCTTTCCTTGGTATTTTGGAAGCATGTAAATAGAGCGTATCTCGCCTCGCGCAGGTTTTTTAACCGCGTAACTAAATCCAACGATTTTATTTTTATCTTTCACGATCCAGGTTTTACTTTTTCCTTCGCTATCACGGCGCGTTCTTATCACTCTTTTCCAGATTTTCTTGATATCCTCGCTTTTTGGCCGCATTGATTCAACGATGTCTTTTTTATAAATTCCCAGTTTTTTATTTTCATATAATTCTACCCAAACGATTTCCTGAATGTTTAATATGCCTGGGATATCTTTTATTTTGGCTTCGGATATTTTTATTTTTTTATTCATTTTCTAATTAGTTCTAAAAAATATTAAACGATAAGATCGACCTGATCAGCGACTCTAAATTTTTAAAATCTTTAAGCAGGACTTCACGGGCGCTGCCGTCATAAAGCGCGGCTGCCGGATGATAGGAAATAAAAATGTTGATTTTGCCGTAAGGCGTGTTTACCTCAAAAGCTTGGCCATGGAGTCGGCTGATCAGGTCGATCTTATCGCTTAAGCCGAATTTTTCCATTAAATATTTCATTGAAAACCGGCCCAGCGCGACGATTATTTTCGGCTGGATTGCGTTTATCTGACGATCCAAAAACGGCGCGTAAAGAGCGATTTCTTCCGGCAGGGGGTCGCGATTCTCCGGCGGCCTGTCTTTGACGATGTTGGTGATATAGGTTTCGGAACGGTTCAAATTTACCGATTGGAGCAATTGGTCTAAAAATTTACCGGCGGCGCCGCAAAACGGCCGGCCGGTTAAAGCTTCGTTTTTTCCCGGCGCTTCGCCGATTAGGATTATTTTGGCGCTATGATTGCCTTCTCCGACGACGGGATAAAATTTATTTTTAGTCCGGTAGTCGTAAAGAGGCGAATTTTTCAAATTAAAAACTTCGTCCCTGATTTTTTTTAATTCCCGCTCTTTTTCTTCTTTAGCCATTGATTAATATTTTTGAAAATAATGCGACTCGGTATCCAGATAATAATTTTTTTCCTAACCAACGGCCTAAGTCAAAAAATCATTCGCGGGATGCTTAATAAACGATAGCGTTTTAGATTTTTTTAAGAACACATCCCCCAGCCGCAGGTGGGGCATTCTTTACAGCCCTCATGTTTTACCAACGGCGTTCCGTCGTTAGGGCATTTTTCAACTCCTTTGTTTGTTTCGCCGTTTTCGCCGGCCGCCGGCGAAAGGTTGAGCGATACCGCTTTTTCCTTAAAACCGGCTTCTTCGTAAACGGCAAGACCCTTGGCTTTCTCGTCTTTGATCGGAGTAATTTTTGCTTTTTCGGATTTTGTCCCGCCGGGCACCAGAACCTGGTTTTTGATTGAAGTGTCCCTGAAAACGGTAACGTCTTTACAGCCGAGTTCGTGGGCGAGGCGGTAAACTTTTTCTACTTCTTTAGTGGTGGCGTCGGCGGGAAAATTATTAGTTTTAGAGACCGAAGAGTCGGTCCATTTTTGAACAGCCGCTAAAGCGCGGATATGGTCTTCGGGAGAAATATCCAATGCGGTTAAAAATATTTTTTTAAGTTTATCGGAAATATAAGGGATTTTTTGGATGCTTCCGCCCAAAGCGGTGGTGTTTTTTAAGAGCGCTTCGTCCATCAGCCCTTCTTTTTGCATTCGGCGCTCAAAAGCGGAATCAACGTAATAAAATTTTCCGACAGCGACATTCTTTTCAAAAACCAGACTATAAACAGGCTCCATTCCCGAAGAGCAGCCGGCGATCATTGAAAGCGATCCGGTCGGCGCCACGACGGTCGTGTAGGCGTTTCTGATGCCGCTTTTGGTTTTTTTGGCTACGGCTTTCCAATCAAAATGCCACGAGGACCGGTCTTGCGAGCCGCTAAAAGGCAATCTGCCTTCAGGGTAAAAAGATTTACTGAAATAAAGAAAAGAGCCGCGTTTTTTGGCGACATCAATTGAAGCGATTTTGGAATAATAATTTACAAATTCCATAATCTCTTCAATCGTTTCCAATCCATTTTTGGAGCTGTAAGGGATTTCCAGGTCATAGAGTAAATCTCCCAAGCCCATTATTCCCAGTCCGATTTTTCTGGTGTTTAGAGTCATTTCTTCAATTGCCTTTAAAGGGTATTTATTTATATCAACGACGTTGTCTAAAAATCGGGAAGCCGTTAGAATTGTGTTTTTCAGTTCTTCCCAATCAATTATTTTTTTACCTCGCCCATTTTCTTTTATGAAGTTCCAGAGATTTATTGAGCCGAGATTGCATGATTCGTATGGGTACAGCAAAACTTCGCCGCAGGGGTTGGTGGTCTGGATCGGTCCGAGCGATTTAAAAAACGGATTAAACTCATTTATTTTATCATCAAAAATCACGCCCGGTTCGGCCGATTCCCAAGCGGAATAAATAATCGCGTCAAAAAGTTTTTGCGGACTGACTTCGCGGATAGTTTTGCCGTTGCGCGGATTAATTAATGGGTAGGGTTTATTCTTTTTTAGGTAATCCCAGAAATCACGCATTAAGAAAACGGAAATATTAAAATTTCTTAAAGCCTCGTTTCCTTTTTTAACGGTGATAAATTCTTCAATATCCGGATGGTTGGAATTTAAAATTCCCATATTGGCGCCGCGCCTGATTCCGCCCTGCTTAATGGTGTCGGTCATATTATCAAAAAGCTTCATAAAGCTTAAAGGTCCGGAAGCGACTCCGCTGGTGCTTCTGACATAATCGCCGGTCGGGCGGAGTTTAGAAAAATTATAACCGACGCCGCCGCCCGCCTGGAAAATCAAAGCGGCGTTTTTAAGCGAAGACATAATGGAGTCCATTGAATCTTCAATATCCAGGACAAAACAGGCGCTGCCCAATCCCAAAACGTTTCCGAAGTTGGCGATTGCCGGCGTGTTGGGAAAAAATTTCCGATTGGCCATCAAATCATAATAAGAGGTTATTTCTTCGGCGTATTTATCAAAATATCCCTTTTTAAAAAGTTTCAAAAATTTTTCCCAGGAAACATTTATTTGTCTCTGTTCCTGAAACCTTTTAAAAAGCCGTTCTAGTCCCTCAAGGTGGTATTTGTTAAGTTCGTAAGGTCCGATTTTTCTGGT
>JAMDBA010000050.1 GCA_023484365.1 Patescibacteria group bacterium | reverse complement strand
CAATGATTTTAAATCTCCGTAAACCGCTCGTTATTTTTAGATTTGATAATTATTTTGCGAACCTTAAAATTCTTCTTTGTCAACGAAAAATAAAATGAAAATTGTCGTAACCGGCGGCGCCGGATTTATCGGCAGCCATATAGTTGACGCTTATGTGGCTAAGGGCCACAAAATTACAGTTATTGACAATCTCTCAACGGGTTCACGAAAAAACTTAAATCCGAAAGCTAAATTTTATTTAGCCGACCTAAGGAATTTTAAGAAACTAAAAGATATTTTAAAAAAGGAAAATCCACAAATCATAAATCATCACGCAGCCATCGCTCAGGTTGCCAATTCCCTGAAAAACCCTTTGCTAACTTTTGAAGTTAACGCTTTAGGAACGGCAAATCTTTTAGCGGCGGCTGAAGAAATAAAACTAAAAAAATTTATTTTTGCTTCCTCGGGAGCGGTTTACGGAGATTTAAAATCATTGCCAGCAAGAGAAGCGTCCCCGCTAAAACCGTCTTCATCCTACGGTCTTTCAAAATTAATAGATGAAGAACTGATAAAATTTTACAGCGCCAAGCAAGGATTTGATTATTTAATTTTCCGTTATGCTAACGTCTTCGGGCCTCGGCAAAACCCAAAAAACGAAGCTGGAATTTTCCCTATATTTATAAGCCTTATGAAAAATAATAACCGGCCGACCGTATTTGGAAATCCGAATAAAACAACCAGAGACTACATTTATATCGGCGATATTATAAGAGCAAATCTTCTGGCAATCAATAAAGGAAAAAACGAGACCTTGAACTTGGGGCGCGAAAAAGAAACAAGTAATCAGCAAGTTTTTGACGCTATTGCTAAAGAACTCAACTTTAAGGAAATGCCTATTTACTCATCCCTGAGACCCGGAGAAATAGAAAGATCAGCTCTTTCGGCTAAAAAAGCAAACAAAGCGCTTCGCTGGAAACCTAAAACAAGCGTTAAAAACGGACTCAAAAAAACCGTTGAATTTTTCAACGGCTAACTAGTAAAATTAAAGTTTAAAAAACCGATTTAATTTTAAGCGCTACCGCGAAATACGACAGACACAAAATTAATTCGCTTAGTCGCAATAAAAATAAATTTACGTAATCCCGTCGCCAAGCGTTAAATGGCGCCCGTCTCTTCCGGTTTTAGCATATTCAAACTCTGTTTAACTTTTTTCACCACATCATCAAGCGTCCATTCGGTTTTTATTAAATAGAAAGCAGGCTCGTCTTTGGCTACACCCATCATTATTTGATCGTCGGCATTTAAATTAGTCAGAAGAATAATCGGCACTTTTTTCCCCCATTCGCTTTGCTCTCTTAACTTGCGCATCATTGTCATCCCATCCATTTTGGGCAAAACAATATCAAGTAAAATTAAATCCGGTTGGTAGCTAATCGCTGAAGCCAAACCTTCTTCGCCGTCTTTAGCCCCTAACGCCGAGAAACCTTCCCGCGTGAATTTATCGATTAGGTCATTAAGCATTTCCGGCTCGTCCTCAACTATTAAAATTTTCTTCGTTTGGTCGGCCATAAGTTAATTTACCTCCCCTTAATAAGCTGCTGCCTAACTTTTTCGACCACTTCATTAATCGGATGCTGGGTTTTAACCAAATAATCAACAGCTCCAAGGCTTAGCGCGTTTTTGATCTCTTCATCTTGTCCTAAATTAGAAAGCGCGATAACCGGAATCGCCTTTAGCGACGAATCCGCCTTCAGCTCCGCCAAAACTTCAAAACCGCTTTTCTTGGGTAAAATTAAATCAAGAAGAATAAGGTCGGGATTGTTTTTTTGCGCCAGCGGTAAAACTTCCCCTCCGTCCGCCGCGGAAACAACGACAAAACCTTCCTTCTCAAATTTTTCCTTAAGAACTTTAGATAAAAGCTCTTCGTCTTCAACAATAAGTATCTTCATCCCGTTTAAAAAGTTAAAAATAGCGTCTTTTCGATTAAAGACTTTTTGCTGACAATTTGATTTTTCATTTTTAATATAATCATATTTATTAATTTTCTAACGGGATTCATATTGATAAGTATATATTATTTAATAGGCAGAGCCAAGTAAAAAGTAGTCCCGCTGTCTTCTGAAGAATCGTATTTGATAGAACCGCCCTGAAGCTCCATTGAAGACTTGGCGATAAAAAGCCCAAGACCCGTACCCTCCGGCTTGATTTTTTGCGCCTCGTCGGTCCGGCCAAATTTACTGAATATTTTTTCTTTATCAAGCGACGAAATAGCCAATCCCTTGTCGTTTACCGATACATTATAAAAATCGCCATTTTTGATTAGTTTAATGTTGATATCGCTGTCTTTAAATGCGTAAGAAATGGCATTGCTTAAAATATTATTAAACGCTGCGGCGAATAAGACCGGATCAAAAGCGGAATCCTTAATCCCCTCGCCAACAGAAAGAATTATTTTTTGGTTTTTCTTGTCGGCGTCCGGCTTTAAAGTTTCGATTGACTCATTGATTACACTTAAGACGTTTGCCGTTTTTACATTAATAATCGTTTTGCCCGTTTCAATATGAGAAACATTCAGCAAGTCATTTACCAAACTAATTAATCGCTGGTTAGATTTATATAAGTCATTGATTCTTTCTTTCTGAATATCGCTAAGTTTATTTTCTTCTAAAATCATTTCAATCGTCCATTTAGTTGACGAAAGCGGCGTCCTTAATTGATGCGAAGCGATTGAAATAAATTCATTTTTAGAACGATCAATTCGTTTTGCCTTGGTAATATCCCGCTCCACGCCGACAAAATATTTTACCTTACCATCGTCGTCAAGAACGGGCGAAATATGGAGCTCTACCTCGTAATTTTCTCCATCCTTGCGCTTGTTAGTAAGCTCGGCGCTAAAAGATTGCTTTTCGTCTTTAATCGCCCCCCACATTTCTTGATAAAATTCTTTCGGCATCTGATTGCCCCAAAGCGAAGGTCTCTTGCCTATCATTTCTTCTTTTGAATAACCGGTTAAAGTTTCCGCGGCCTTATTAACGTAAATTATATATCCGTCCTGATCGGTTATAATCACATGGTCAGACGCCGACTCAATAGCCAGCCTGAACTTTTCCAAATCGCTTGTTCTCTCTTTAACCTTTTCTTCAAGGCTTAAAGCTAATTCTTTATATTTAAAATGAGACTCTTTGAGCTGGCTTATCATTAAATCCACCATCCGCGATAATTCTCCAGTCTCGTCTTTGGCTAACGTCCCAACTTTCTTATCAAGATCCCCTCCGGCAATTATTTTTAATCCTTCGCCAAGCTTCTCAATCGGGTCGGATATTGACTTTGAAACAGCGAGGATAACAACGCTAACCGCCAAGAATTCCACGGCTCCGACAAATAAAACAATATCTGTTAAGTTGGAAATTATCGCTTGGCTTAAATAATCTCTGATATTAGAAAAGATGGTGACGACAATAAAAACCACCGGGATAAAATTAATTATCAGAAACGTTAAAAATATCTTAAATCTGATTTTCATTAACAAAAAGAAAAAATAGCGCCGATATTGCTAAAGTCAAAACAAATGCCTATTAAGGAGAAGCCTATTCCGGTTATTAAAAACATAATTGCCGACATTAAAGACATCGGTCCGCTTATCCCCAAAATGTCAAAATACAACATCTTAATATTTAATATATATCCTAAAATCGCCAATAATCCGGACAAGCTAACTAAAATTCCGCTTATAAATATTGCGATTCTTATCCACCTTATCTTAAACATGGCCGCTACTCCTATTAGCGCGATAAGTAAAAAATTAAAAGCTGTTACCGCGGACATCCCTGTCAGCCCGCCAGATTCGCCGATAAAAACATGTTCAACGTCAACTGGTATGCCAAAAATTTTCTCGGCTACAAAAAATGTCATAAAAAGGATAATTGCGAGAGATGCGGCCGGCAAAACAATTAAAGCAAAATCGGTATTTTTACGATCAGCGTGAATAGTTTCGTATACAGAAATTAAGATTAAGCCGACCATAATGAAGGAAAACGCGCTGGTAAACCTAATTTCGTGACGGCCCGAAATAATACTTAAAATAGAATGAAGATCGAAGTACCAACCAATCAGCCCTAAAAGCCCTCCGGCGATGATTAAAATTGATATTATTATTTCTTTTGATTTACAATTGCATTTCATTGGAAAAATTATTGTGATATATCTCTAATATTATCAGCTATATATTTTCTCATTTTATCTGCGTGATCCTTTATTTTATTAAGAGTAAAAATTATTTCGTTGATAGTAGGATCGGACATATCATATTTTTTTATTTTTTCGCTCACTTTGCTAACATCTTCATTAATCATATTAAAAGCATTAACCACGTCCCGTTCGGCTATAACCGTCCTTCTGCCAACAGCAGATTTATGGTAACGATAAATTATTATTGCCCAGGAAAAAATCAACAACAAGATTAAAATCAATCCCGTAAAAAACCAGAATTGAGTCACCGCTATTCCGCCAATTGAGAAAAGAGGTTTAGACCCAACTGTAATCTCAACCGATTTAGTCGGATAACTGCTAGCTCCCGCTGAATTTGTCTCAATAATACTTAAATAATAATTGCCCTCGGGCAGAATCTTATCAATTTTTATCGCCCAATTGCCCAAAGCGTCCGCTTGAACTTTTTCAACGTCCAATTCCTGATTATTGCCGTTTACCAAATGAGATTCAAAATAATCCATTGGTCCGCCTTGTCCGGAAACAAATATCGTCTCCCCCGAAATCACCGATCTAGAATAAAAACTAATAGTAGGCGTCTCAAGCGGCAAGATATTAAACTGCAAGCTGTCTTCTATCCCGTTACCCGCAAAATCAACAGCCCTTACCGTCAGCTGGTGAGTGCCTAAAGATTGCGGAGGCAAAGTCAAACTTGTTGAAGTAGTTTCTAGCAACTGTTTGCCGTCAACAAATATTAAATATCCGGAAACGCCAGACAAACTATCGCTCGTTTTAAAGCTAATGCCAGGAGAAGGATTTTGGGAAGAAGTCGCGTTTATTTTAATTTTAAACGGCAGAGGGGCGGTGGTATCCAAAGAAATTTTATAATAAGTCGCCGGACCCCAGCCGATATTATTTTTGAACTGGACTCTTATATAATGGATGCCTTCGCTTAAAACACCGAAATCTTTGCCGTTGACTAAAACCTTTTCCGGCGCGCCGATATTTGATTCGGGTCCTTGCGTTAATCTAGCCGAAACCTGGGTAACGTCTGAAGGTAAATTCCAAAGAGCGATAACGTCGCCTATTTGGCTGTACCAAGCCGTCTGATCTGGATAAAGAGCAACGCTAACCGCGGGCGCGACCGGCAATTTAGTGGCTACGGACGCAGGACGAGTAACCTGTTGAGGTATTTGAGCGGCCGGGGGAGCAACGATATTAGTCGCGATTCCGACACTGGCATTTTTAACAGTAGACAAAACGTTTGTCCCGCTGCCGTCGGCGGCTGTGATAGCGCCGTTACTTATTGAAATCTGCGCCGTTCCGGAACCTAGCGTCTGAAAATGCAAACTAATAACTTCTAACGCGCCTCCCGAAACGCCCTGAGTAGTCCCCGCCGTAAACGCCAATGTTCCGCTAGCATTTGAAATAGTCGGCCCGTCAAGCCAAAAATTAAAAACCGATGATGATTTATCCACGTCCAAAAGTTTTAAAACGTTAGAAGGAAACTGCACGACGGCCTGAGCGGCGTTGACAGAAGCGCCTTGGCTGTCAATTTTTACGTCAACTCTAAAATCGCCGCCGATGGCAGAACTTACTGTATCGGGAGCGAAATATAAAGTCGCCGCCCTGCTAGCATTGGGAAGTAAAACTAAAAAAGCGAAAACGACTGAAATCAAGATATTTTTTTGGCAAAAATTATTTATTTTTTTAAGTAAAGCCATGTTTTATATATGAATTAATTATACCATTTTAAATCGGCCATTATAATTTTATGGAATTCAAAAAAATGCTGAAGTCGGTTATGTTGACTTTGCCGTCGCCGTTAATATCCAGCGTCGCTCGAAGAGCGGGATCTTTTGAATTCCAGCGATAAAGAAAAATACTCCAATCAGAAATCGTTATGACGCCATCGCCGTCAAAATCGGCTTTCGGATAAGCTAAAGAAGAAACGTTAAATGCCTGCGAATCCGAAAAATCGCTGGTCTGATCAGCCGATAAAGAGTATCTCGTTTTAACAAAATGATCGCCAACCGACAAAGCGCTTGGCGGAACATAAATTAAATAGCGGCCGGTTGAATCGGATTGAGTGGAGGTGACGCTGGCATTATCAATAAACGCATCGACTTCGGCGTTAGGAGCGGCGTAGCCGAAAATTTCCAAAGGTTTTTCTTGGCCTATGGAATTATTAGCTAAACTAATAGTTGGCGGAATTAAAATATTTTTAATCGTTATTTCTGTTCCGCCCTGGACGAATTGCGAAAAAGCAACTATTCGGCTTTTTTGCCGCTTTGATCGGTCGCCTGAAGAGCGAAAAGATAATCTGCTTGAGGAAAATAATAAAGAGACGCTTTAAATGTTCCGTCACTATTAACGACAGAAGATAAAACTGACGCTCCTTCGTATCCAGGAGAAGTTGAAAATCTTCTTAAGGCGGAAACCTTGCTCCCGGGATAAGCTTGTCCTTCAAAGACCGCGCTGGAAATCGGAGCGGCTCCATTTAGAGCAAGAGGCGTTACCGCTGAACTGGGTTGCGCGCCCCCACTTACAGCCGCGCTTACCGTAAAATTAACGCTGTTAGAAACTCCTCCTCCGGGCGAAGGATTGGTAACAGTAATCGGAAAAGTCCCTGTTGCCGTCAGGTCGCTAGTTAGAATCGCGGCCTGAATTTGATTAGCGCTAATAAAAGTCATTACTCTGTCGCTCCCATTTAATTGAACCGTAGATGACGAAAGGAAATTACTGCCGTTGATCGTCAACGCAAACCCCGAAGAACCGACAACCGTTGATGTCGGCGAAATACTGGTTAATGTCGGAGCGGGATTAACGGATGAAACAAAAAAAGTTTGCGCTGTTGATGTTCCGCCGCCAGGAGCAGGATTAGCGGCGGTTATCGGAAAAGAGCCAACCGACGCGATATCCGAAGATAAAATCTGAACGGTAATTTGAGTAGAAGACGCGAACGTGGTTGTTCGGCTGCTGCCATTGAAATAAGCAGTTGAGGAAGAAATAAAATTAGAGCCGTTCAAAGTCATCGCGAAACCGCTGGAACCGGCTAAAGTGCTTGTTGGAGATATACTCGTTAAAACAGGAACGGGATTGCTTGCCGACACAACCACGAAATTAACGCTGTTAGAAACTCCTCCTCCGGGCGAAGGATTGGTTACGGTAATCGGAAAAGTCCCTCCAGCCGTCAGGTCGCTCGCCAAAATTGAAGCCGTTAATTGAGTTGAGGAAATATAAGTTGTTGATCTTGCCGAACCGTTAAAGTTAACCGTTGAACTAGCGATAAAATTCGCGCCATTAACAGTTAATATAAACCCCGAAGAACCGCTGATTGTGGAAGTCGGAGAAATTGACGTCAGAGTGGGAGCGGGATTGCCGACGGTTATAGTCGGAGAAGAAGAAATATTTGTCAGAGCTCCAGAATCGGAAACGCGAGATTGAGTTGTAAACGTGTAAACGCCAAGACTGCCGGGAGCCGTAACGCCGCTTGAGCCGCCGCCGGCGCCGTAAGAAACGCTCAGTGTTTGGCCATTAGCCAACTGCAAAATCCTTGCGTCAATAATTCCACCGCCCGGAAAAGTCGCCGAACCAGGACCGGCAAGAACGTCGTCTATATAAATGTTAGCATGGTTAATCGTGGCATCCGCGACCGATTGCCAAAGGCCATAGCTTAAAATACTTGAACGGGTCAGCGCGCTGATATTTAAAACAACATAAGTCCAGGTATTTGCCGCTAGCGCGGCGCTGATTGTGGCGAGTTGAGGAGTCCCTAAATT
>JAMDBA010000020.1 GCA_023484365.1 Patescibacteria group bacterium | reverse complement strand
AACTCCTGGCTCAGAGCAGGGACTCGGCGAGGTTATCAGATATGGCCTCCCTTAACTCAGCCATCAATATCTATCTGGTGGACTCGGCGGGAACGGGATTTTTGGGAACGTCATCGGTTGTTTATGTCTCCCTTCCCGATACCGCTTCCTCAACTTGTGGAGACTTAGGACTTCCTCTCTTACCTTCAGGATATTCTTATAATTGCGTCTCAACGACTTCTTTAGTTAAAACAGACGGGACAGGCTGGCTTCCCGTTAAGTTGGCTTCCACCTCTTCGGGGACTCCCTTGGGTTCCTTGCCTAAAGACCCTACCAACGCTTCTTCCTCAAATCTTTACTATACCTATGTTACGGACGGGAACGGGAACTACGAACTGACAATGCTTCCGGAGAGCCAGAAGTACGCCTCTGCCGCCGCCACTGACGGAGGAATAGACCCCGCTATGTATGAGACAGGGAACAAACTTACCTTGTCTCCTTTTGCTCATGGAATGGTTGGTTATTGGCCGATGAACGAGGGGAATGGGACGGTTGTTTATGATCAGAGCGGATATGGGAATAATGGAAATATAAATGATTTTAACGGCGACGCAAATTTAAGCAATACCATTCAATGGCAGCAAGGAAATTGCATTTCGAATTATTGCCTGCATTTTATTGGCACCGGAGTAGCTTCGACAACTGGTCGAGTTATTATGATTGGCAATAATACTAAAAATTCAACGAGCTCAATAACTCTTATGGGCTGGATTGACGATTTAGCAACTCCACCTGGTTGGGAATTATATTTTAGCTTGGGCCTAGACGATCATCTTGATTTCAATAATTTTCGATCCATGCTATCAACTGCAGATAGAAGTTCGTACAGTATTTATCCTTCTCCAACTCTTAATATCAGTCTTTCAACTTGGCATTTTTTAGCTTTAACGTATGACGGAAGTATTGCCAAGGAGTATTTTGATGGTCAACAAGTTGGATCCTTGGTTATAAATAAACTATTATATCAAGAGAGTGCCACTCTTACTCAAATTAACGGTTGGCAGCTTTATGATAATGGTCAATATTATACTGCCTCCAGCACACTTCAAAATAATATTAGAGAATATAATCATGCTTTATCAGCAACAGAAATTCAAGCCATTTACAACGCTAAACAGTGAGGATGAGCCGATGCAAAACTACAAATACATCCGAATGACGCGAATAAAAATTAACTAAAAGGTTAAAGCTAAAAACGCAAAATCATAGCGTAAAAGTTGAAGTTTAATAGTTTTGAGATTTGGACTTCAAAATTTTTCGTTAAAATAAACCGCTAAATCTTACCTGTTATTTTTAATAAATTCATAAGCTTGTCTTAAAACTTTCTGGCTGTCTTTGTATTTTCCTAAAATCCTCATTGCGTCGCGATAAAGGAACCAACCGAATCCGGAATGCTCAAAAGAAATATTTATTTGCCGCTGATTAGTTTTAGCCAGGTAGAAAATTACTATTTTAAAAATTCCCTCCCCTTTCTTTTTAAAATAAAATTTTTCGTAAGTTTTAAATCCGGGAATTATTTTTAATTCTGATTGTTTTAGGCCGGTCTCCTCTCGCGTTTCTCGCAACGCCGCATTTAAAGATTTTTCCTCAGCTTCAATATGGCCCTTGGGAAAATTCCAGTAATTGCCTCTGTGATATAAAATTAAAAAATTTATTCCTTCTGGAGTTGGTCTGTAAACTATAAAACCAGCGGTTATTTCTCTTTTGGTTGTTGGTTTATTCTCAATCATTTTATTTTAAAAACTTAAGCATTTTGTCCATCGGCCACGCATTAATTATATCACTTTTTCCTGCCCAGCCCCGCCTCGCCTGAGCAATGCCGTATTCCAAAAAATCAAAGTGGGTTGGCGCGTGCGAATCAGAGTCTATTGAAAATTTTACGCCCAGCGCAATACCCTTTCTTATATATTCATCTTTTAAATCCAGCCTATCAGGAAAAGCGTCTATCTCCATCACCGTTTTAGTTTTAGCAGCCTCCATTAAAAGCTCCTCAACATCAACGTCGTAAGGGTCGCGTTTTTTGATAACGCGGCTGGTAGGATGGAAAATTATATCAACGTTTTTATTGCGCATCGCTTTTTTTATCCTTTCTGTTTGCTCTTGCCGGCTTAAATTAAAATGCGAATGCACAGAAACTCCAACGACATCAAGTTTAGAAAGAGTTTTATCCGATAAATCAAGAGAACCATCTTTCAAAATATCGCACTCCGTCCCTTTTAAAATTTTTATTTGATTTCCTAATTTTGCTTGAATCTTATCTATCTCAGCCCACTGCTTTTGAATCGTTTTATCGTCCAAGCCGTGAATCATCGCCAAGCTGTGAGTATGATCGGTAATAGCAATATATTTCAAGCCGCGAGAAATCGCCGCTTTTGCCATTTCCTCAATCGACGCTTCGCCGTCGCTCCAATTACTTTGAACCTGAAGATCGCCTTGTAAATCACTGTAACCGATTAATTTCGGCAGTTGGCGTTTTTTGGCTGATTTAATTTCGCCATTATTTTCCCGCATCTCCGGCTCGACATATTCCAAACCTAACGCTTTATAAATTTCTTCTTCAGTTTTCCCGGCAATCCTTTTTTCTCCACGCCAAAGCCCATACTCGTTAAGTTTTAGCCCTTTTTTAATGGCAATTTCCCGTAAAGCGATATTATGCTCTTTAGATCCGGTGAAGTAAGCTAAGGCCGAACCGTAAGATTCGACGGGCACGACCCGTAAATCGGCGTTGAGGCCGTTTTGAAGCTGGACCGAGGATTTAGTTTCGCCCTCAGCGAGAATCCTATCAACCTCCGACATTGAAACGAAATAATCCATAACCGGCTTTGATTTTTTTGAAATGATTAAGATATCGACATCGCCAACGGTTTCTTTCATCCGCCTCGTTGAACCGGCAACTTCAATTTTTTCAACCTCTTTTAATTCCTTAAGACGAGAAACGATTGCTCTAATCTCGGGCATAATAAAACCCAAGACAAATCTTCCGCTTTCTTTTTTGGCAAAAGCGATTCCTTTTAAAATATTTTCCTCGCTTTTTGCTCCGAAATTTTCCAACTCGCGTATTTTCCCTCCCTTCGCCGCCCTTTCTAAATCTTTTAAATTTTTAATTCCTAATTTTTGGTAAAGCTTTAATATTGATTTTGGCCCAAGCCCTTCAATTACGCCAAGTTCGTCCAAGTTTATCGGATATTTTTTCTTTAAATCTTCGTAATATTTTATTTTTCCTGTTTTTATGAGTTCTTCTATCTTTTCCGCCATTGAAACGCCTACTTCCGGGATGTCTTCAAGCGCTTTCGCGCCTCCTTTTGCATAAATTTCTCCGGCTTCTTCTTCTAGACCGTCAATAACGTTTGCGGCTTTTTCATACGCCTGCGGTTTAAAAGGAACGCCTTCCATCGACAGATAAAGAGCGATTTCCCGGAAAATTTTTGATATAAGTTGATTGGAAACTTTCAAAATAATTATTATCCGGCAAGCGGCGGCTTATGATCCCTTATTTCCACCGGCGCCGAAGTTTCGTGAGGCAATACAACCTTAGGAAAAGTTATGACAAAAAAGGCAGCAATCAAAGAAAGCGCCCCACCAAGAATGAAAATAGCCGCGAATCCAAAATATTGGGCTATCACGCCCCCTAATAATCCCGCGATTCCGGAAGAAATACCAATGGCGGTGCTATCAAGCGAATAATCAAAAGATCGCCGCCGCTCATCTAAATGACGCGAAAATATTCCAGACCAAGCGGGAGTGTAAATTCCGAAAGCGACAGCCTGAATAATTTGGAAGAAATATAATTCGGGAACGGTTCTGACGACGATATAGCCAAAAGCCGATATTCCGGCCAGTATTAAAGCAAAAACTAATGCGTAAAAATCGTCTTTTTCGCCGTCGTTTTTATCTAAAATATTGGCTATAGGGAGCTGGATTAAAGATCGGATCAGCCAATAAATAGCGGTTGCAATACCTATTGTAGCTAAAGTCGCGCCGGCAATTTTATTTATAATAAAAACCGAAAAAATAGGCGAAATGAAACCCCAGCCCGCCATTAAAACTAAATCGGAAAGAACAAGAGTCTTAACGACCTGGTTAACATTCAAGCTTACGTCTATTTTTATTTTCATCCCATTAGAAGCAGATCGCGATCGGCGATTTGCTGAAATTTAACTTATTAATAAAATGACCTTTGTAATTATTGATATTAATCATATATTGCATTAAGCGATCGCGGCTTCTAACGGGATTCGTACTAAGATTTATTTTATTATAGCCTTTTTAGCGGAAAAATTAAGCTTGAGAGGTAAATTGAAAATCATCACCGCTTAAATTAACTTTCACGCTAGAACCCTTAGCCACCTTCCCTTTTAAAATCTCTTCGGAAAGAGGCGCGCGAAGTTTTTCGTTAACAACCTGACGAAGCGGCCTGGCGCCGAAAGCCGGATTGTAACCAAGCTGAGCGATTTTTTTAACCGCCGCCGGATCAAAACTTAAAGTAATTCCCTGATCTTGGGCTATATCAGCTAGATCTTTAAGGTTTAATTCGGCGATTTGAGAAACGTCATCCATTGATAGCTCCTTAAAAATAATAATTTTAGAAAATCGGTTTAAAAGTTCTGGCTTGAATACATCGACTAATTTTGTTTTTAAATATCCGGCAATCTGCTCCATCGTTTCGCCATTACGCAAAGATTCATTAATAATATCCGAGTGAGCGTTGGAAGTAGCAATAATAATCGTATTTTTAAAATCAACCGTCCGGCCGAAATTATCGGTAAGTCGCCCGTCGTCTAAAACCTGAAGGAATAAATTTAAGATATCAGGATACGCTTTTTCAAATTCATCAAAAAGAACCAGGCTGTAAGGCTTTTGCATAACCGCTTCCGTAAGCATACCGGAAATTTGGCCGTCAGGAGAGCCTATAAAACGGTAAAAACTTTGTTTGTCCTGATATTCGCTCATATCAAAACGAATCATTAAATTTTCATTGCCAAATTGGATTTTTGCCAAAATCTTAGAAAGTTCCGTTTTACCAACGCCGGTTGGCCCGACAAAAAGGAAGGAAGCGATAGGCCCGTTGTTTTTTACAAGACCGCTCCGATATTCGCGCAAAGCCTGAGACACGGATTTAACCGCCTCTTCTTGGTCAATAAGCCGCTCGTGAATAATGCTTTCCAAATTCAAAAGTTCGCCGGCCTCAAGACTGGAAAATTGATGGATAGGAATTTTAGTTTTTTCTTCGGCAACATTAATGACCCTGTCGGCCGTCAAAACCTTTTCTTGATTCCGTTTTGCCTCCATCAAGGCGTCTTTAAGAAGATCTTCGGCGCTGGCAGGCAAGAATTTTTCATGCATATATTTTTTAGCCAGAATAACCGCCTCCTTAATCGCTTTAAAACTGATTATTATTTTAGTTTTTGCTTCTAAAAGCAAACTTTCATAAACCAAAAGTTTTTCGGCATCGGTTTCGGATATTTCCGCAACCCTGATAACATCAAAAATATCCAAAAAGTCGGTTCTTGGCTCAATATATTCTTTAAATTCCCGCGGGTAAGTTGAGCCAATTATAGGAAAAGAATTGTTCCTGATAATCGGCATTAAAGCGTCGGCCGCGGAAAGATAAGCCTCTCCAGAAGTTTTTATTAAATTATGAATTTCAGGAATGTATAGAATTATATTGCCGGCCAAAAATATTTCTTGGACAATCTTTTGAATGCGAGTCTGAAGTTCTTCGGGTTTAGCGCCGGCAACCAAATCGGCAATTTGAATACCCACTAATCTTTTATCAAAAATTGAAGAAGGAACTTTATCGTTAACTATTTGATAAGCCAGATGAGAAATCAAAGCCTCTTTACCGATTGAAGGTTCGCCAATTAGAAGCGCGTTCGGATTTATCGGCCGGGAAATTGCGTCAATAAGCCGATTGTATTCTCCTTGATGGCCGATTAAAAATCCCGACTCTCCCTGTCGCGCCAGATCGGTAAAATCCACGCTATACCTGTCAAGCGCTGGAGTCGGGCGGCTCGTCCAGGCGCGATTCATAATCCGGTGGCGACTGTGTTTTGCCGGCCTAACAAAACCGCTGACCGCAGAAGGCAAAGATCGCCAGCCAAGAATTTTCCGGCTGACCGAATCAAAGATTAAGGCGCGCTCAAGATCGCCCGAGTTAATAGAAAACAGCGAAAAAATCCTGGAATTATTTTCGTCTTTTAAATTAGCCAAAGCCGAAAATAATTCCTGGGGGCGAATAAACTGGCTTCCGTTCTGCGCGGCTCTCGCGAAGGCCTCAACAGCCAATTCTTCAATTTGGCGCAGAAATTCATTTTGGCTCAGCTTTTGGCCGGTCGAAGATTTTAAAACTTCCTCTGTTTTTTGCTTAAAACTTTCTGGATCAACATCAAGCCTCTTTAAGCCATTCCTAATCTCGCCGCTCTCTAATAATTGCAAAAGAAGCTCTAAATAAAAATCGGTTTTTTGAAGCAAACCTTTGTCGTAGGCTCGCTCAACTAAATTAAAACTTTTCGGTAAAAAGAAAATATTCAGATTAACTTTTTTATCTTTAGGCATCTGGCCGATAGAGCGCGAAGCGTTAGAGCGATGGATCATATAATCAATTACAAAAATAAAAAGCAGGATCCCCGCCCAACGAATAGACGAAATTTGAGAAAAAATAAATATAACCGAAGAAATAAGCAGAACCAAGAAAACGATAAGAGCCAAAACCCGAACTAAAAATCGACCAGCCAACGTCATCTTGAGCCGAGGATCGCTAAAATAAAATTCTTTATTTAAATAATTATCGGCCATTTTTAATAATTTCGTAAAAAATAAAGACGGGAATAAAAAGCCAAATAATATAAATAAAAGCCGCGATAACCGCCAAAATTAAATAAAAAACTAAGCCAATTATAGTTCTAAAAGTCCGGAAAATTACACCTAATATTCTTCCGACCAAACTGTAATCGCCGTAAAGGGGTTCAAAAAAATGAAGGAGGGTTGCCTTAAGGGCAAGCGCGCGGTCAAAACTTTCTAAAACATCAACAAAATATCTAAAAATATACAACGAACCGCTAATATACCAATGATAAAAAAAATCTCTAATCCGATAAATCGCTCTTTGAATTAAATAAACCAGTGAAAAACTCATAATGATATTATAACGCATTGAGGGAACAAGAGACAGATAATAAGTTGATATAAAAATCGGACATCAATAAACAAGAAAATCCCGCTCCGATATTGCGTCGGAGCGGGATTTTCAGATTGAGCCAAAATAGACTAGTGCGACGTTCCCTGAACTTGCGCCTGAAGCTGCTGAATAAGATCTAGCAAATGCTGAATTTGGGCTTGGATATCGGAAACGTTCCTTGTCGTGTAGGAATTATCAACTACCCTTGAAATCGTAACAGCGTGAGTAGCTTCGTTATAATTTCCGCTTCCGGAAAGAATATCGCCGACTTGAATGTCGCTTACGGAAATCGTTTGGTTTGATCCCATAATAGAAGCGCCTGCCAAACTAACGGTCTTGCTTAACCCATAGAGAGAAACGTTGACCGAATTAGAAGACGCGTCAATAGAGTTGACCTTAACGCCCGTAACGCTGAAATCGCCGCTTGATTTTATGGAAGCCGATTCCTGAGTGCTGGATTCCGATTCGCTTTCTCCGCCATTTTCTTGCGCTACCGCGCTAACTGCGCTGCCATGATTTTCCGTTGAGCTAACATTCGCCTGGCTTTGGCTTCCGTTTTCGCTTTCACCTTGATCGGCAGAAACCAATCTCGGATAAGCCGAAACGGCAACGAGGCTCAAAACCGCAAAAAACGTGACGGCTGAAAATAAAATTTTGTTTTTCATGATTATTATTTATTTTTTTCGACCTTTTGTTTAAATTATAACAAAAAAAAGCGAAAATAGAGCATATCCGGCGGCGAATTATTATCTCTATTTTTTATCTGAACGCAAAAGCCATTAATACGATGGTTAAAGCATTAAGAACAACCAACGCTATTACTTCTCCAGTTTTAGACGGAAGCGGGCGCGCCAAGATATAGACCGTGTAGATTATCGCCACAATCGCCGCGCCAAGAAAGTTTCCTTTTATCATATTTTTAATTATTTTTTACGGCCTTTGGAAGACGCCGAAAAGAGAATTTTATTTATTTATATCATAAATAACCGCAATGGGAAAGTTCGGCTTCAATGATTAAAAATTTTCTTTTGCCGCAAAATATGGTTTGAGCCGCGATTAGGGGTTGATTGTTTGGCGTTTTTTGCCGACA
>JAMDBA010000002.1 GCA_023484365.1 Patescibacteria group bacterium | reverse complement strand
GCGAGAAAAAATTTGAGCGAGAAGATTGTTTTTACTGCGTTAGGAGGCGCTGCTTCAAACGATGAGAATTCCGGCATTGGCGGCAGTTCTTACCTTTTAAGTTGCGGAGACGAGGCGATATTGATTGACGCGGGCGCGAGGCTTTCTCCGCCCGAGATAAGGGCGCAAGAAACGGCAAAAATAATCCACAAATTGCCGCCGCGTGAATATTTAAAAATCGGAAATGATGATTATCCTAAGCTGAAGCAGATATTCGTGTCCGGTAATGCCGGTTCGGGTAAGGTTGCCGATAGCCTCATTAAAAGGAATAACGCGCAGGTAAATTCCGGAAGGTGATAGTTATCATCACCCACGGTCATTTTGACCATGTGATGGGATTGCCTTATCTTTTAAGGGATTTCCCGAATATTGAAGTGGCGATGACTTTGCCGACTTTTGATATTCTAGGATGGCTGATGAACGATTCCCGGCGTTTACAGAAAGACGGATTTGTTGACATGGACATAAAAGAATTAGAAGAGAGAGTTATTTTTTTGGAAGATAATTCATCTTTTAATTTCGGACGGTTCAATATTAAGACTTTTTCGGCCGGACATATTCTGGGTTCTATTTCGCTCCTTGTTTCTGTGGGCGGGAAAAAGATTTTTTTTAGCGGAGATATTTCTTTGCGTGACCAGCGGATTATGAAGTGTTCGTCGGTGTTGGATGAAAAAAATCTGGAAGTTGATTCCGTGATTACCGAAACTACTAATGCCGATAAAACTTTTACCGAAACCCGCTTAGAGGTAGGAAGGCGACTGGCGGAATCAGTAATCAGAATTTTGGATAACGGCGGGCGGTATATTTTAACCGCTCCGGCAATCGGCAGATCACAGGAGCTTTGGTCGGAACTTGAATGGCGCGGCATTACCAAGAGATACAACGTTTATCTTCTGGGCGGCGCCAAAAAGATAGCCAAGATTTATCATGATCGCGGCTTTCTCCACTCTTATGGAAGTACTAACGTTGGGGAACTACTTGATTCTAAAAAGCCATGGGTGGCAATAGCGCCTTCGGGGATGCTTATGGGCGGAAGTTCGTTGGCCCTTACGAAGATTTTTATAGATAATCCAAAGTGCGCCATCGGATTTTCCTGCTGGCAGGATCCTTACGGGGCCGGCACCGCTCTCTTGAACACCAAGATTGGCGATCAGATAATTTTTGGCGGAAGTCCTAAATCGGGCGGCGGGTATGTTAAATCGGTTAAGGCCAAAATTGAGAGTTTTTCTTTTTCAACTCATCCTACCGGGGCTGAAATAATGTATTTGGCGGATAAACTAAAGGCCAAAAAAATTATGATGGTTCACGGTGATCGCGCGGCAATGGATGCGTTCCAAAAAAGAGACTTAAGAATAACGCGCCCTCTTATAGGAGAGAGCTACGAGATGTGAAACGGTTTTAAAAAATATTTTCCGCCCCTGTCAGCAAGCCTTGACAGGGGCATTTTTATTTGTTATCATTTTAATAGTTCTAAATAATAAAAAAGGAGGGCATAAAGTGATTAAAGTATAGATTTTTCCGATTTTTAAAAGCAGGGCATGGCGTAAGAAAGATTGAGGTTTTCCAAAAAAAACAAAAAGGCAAATCCGCCAGCTGGCGGAGGCCGAAGGAGAAAGTATGAAAAAGACAGAAAAGAAAGAAAGGCCTGCTAAAAAGCAGGTAGCGGTTGAAACGACTGCGCAAGCGGCTCTGAATAACGCGCAGGTAAATTCCGAGATCAAGATGGTTGGTAAAGGCATGGACGCTCTGAAGAATTATCAGGGCGACACCTCAGATGACGGCAAACTGGGCGCGGCAGTGAATAAGCTGAAGGCTATAACGCTTACAGCTACACCCGAGCAGGTTAATCAGAAGATGCAGTACGTGGAGGAGAGCCGCAAGGAGCTCCTCAAACAAGCGGAGACGATCGCCCCGTACCTGAAAGACGTGGCAACAGCTGCGTATTCCCAATCAATGCTTGAACAGGTTTTTGGCGGCATTGAGGCGATAATAAACGAAATGCCGGCACAGGAAAAGGCCAAGGTGGCTGCGATCTGGATAAAGATCCTTTGCGACAAGCTTTCCAACAACAAGGAGTCCAAAGGATGGATTGCCAGAACGGCAATTGCCATAGGTGTCGCGAAGCCAGCGGCGGAAACAGACCGGGACGCGATAAGGATGCCTGTGAATAATGGGCATGGTTGGCAGACGGAATTGTATAATGTCGGAGACCTGAAAACGGTTGTTGCCGACAAATTCAATCTGATTTACCAGTTTGAAAAAGATGCTCAGTTCCAGGCGCTCAAAGAAGCCCAAAAAAATGTGGTCAAACTTGACCAGGCTTTAAAAGCGGGCGGCATCGCGATAGTCCATGTGGCTCCTGACGGAAAATATCAGGGAGGCAAGATTGAGGTAAAGGTTGAGAACGGGATCGTCTACCCGACGGGCAACGGATACTTCGGCAGCGTCGGCTTCGCCAGGATATTAGCCGAAAAGAAGATCGGCATACCGGTCGGCGACGTTGAGACGGGCAGGATATCGCAGAAACTTCCTGAAGACAAGTTCCGGCTGGCTGTAAAGTTCATTCGCGCTCTGAACGAAACGTATATGTACGCCAAAAAAAGCGCAGCCGAACGGGAAGAGATGCTGAAGAAAGTAAACGCAGAGATGAAAGACGTCATCAAAGGTTCCGCGGGAATCGCAAAAGCGTTTATTCCGAGCTGGAAAGCAGGCGAGAAAACCCATCACGGCATCACGTTCTTCGTTGAGGGAGACGGCAAGGGCAACATACGTATTGTCCAGACGAGCCACAAGCAGCTCTTTGAGAACTGCATGCAGTTCCGCCCGATCAAAGAATCCGCTTATCCCTTGAAGCAGATGCTCTCCATTAAGTGATTCGCGCTATTAGCGCCCCCCCGATAAATCGGGGGGATTTTTTTGTCATATTATAAAAAATATTTTCAAGAATAATTCAATTTATTATTGATAGGAATTGATTTTTATCTTTTTTTATTTATAATCTTAGCTTATAATGATTGATAATGAATAAAATGAATAAAAAGATACCTAATTTGATTAAAAATATTTTATGGGCAATCGCGACGCTGGTGGTTATCTCAATTATATTTTCTTTGTTTATGCAGTCTTCCGGTAATTCACCTCAGCAACTTTCTTTAAACGAGCTGGTTGGCAAAATTAATGCCGGACAGGTTTCTAGTATTATTGTTAATAACGATAATAGTTTAGATATTAAACTTACCAACGGCCAGAAAGCGTCCGCGAACAAAGAAACGGAAGCAAGTTTGACTCAAACTCTTTTTAATTACGGCGTTTCTTCATCGGCTTTACAGAAAGTTAATATTACCGTTTCCGGCCAATCAAACTGGCAATACTGGGCGGGAATTTTAGTCCCAACTCTCTTATCCCTAATTTTCTTCGGTGTTATTTTCTGGCTGATGTTTAGGCAGGCCAAAGGAGGAGTGAATCAGGCTTTTAACTTCGCCCGCTCAGGCATTAAAATGTTTAATCCTTTTAAAGATCAGGTGACTTTTAAAGATGTTGCCGGTCTTAAAGAAGCCAAAGAGGACTTAGAAGAAATAGTTGATTTTCTGAAATCCCCTCAAAAATTTTTCAGTTTAGGGGCGAGGATTCCCCGAGGTGTTTTACTGGCCGGTTTGCCGGGAACCGGCAAAACTTTACTGGCGCGGGCGGTTGCCGGCGAGGCTAAGGTTCCTTTCTTCTATATTTCCGCTTCGGAATTCGTGGAAATGTTCGTCGGTGTCGGCGCCGCCAGAACAAGAGATGTTTTCGCGGTTGCCAAAAAAGCCGCGCCTTCAATTTTATTTATTGATGAAATAGATGCCGTCGGCAGGCAGCGCGGAGCGGGCTTAGGAGGCGGCAACGACGAACGGGAGCAAACTTTAAACCAGATTTTGGTTGAGCTTGATGGTTTTGACAGGGAAACACGGGTGGTTGTTTTGGCGGCTACTAACCGACCGGACATTCTTGATCCCGCTTTGCTTAGACCAGGCCGTTTTGACCGACGAGTAATTTTAGATTTGCCGGATATCAAAGACAGAGAAGAAATTTTAAAGATTCACGCCCGCGGAAAGGTAATCGGCAAAGATGTTGATTTGCAAAAGGTAGCCATCCGCACGCCGGGATTTTCCGGCGCTGATTTAGCGAACATTTTAAATGAAGCAGCGCTTTTAGCGGCCAGAAAAAAACAAAAAGAAATCAACCAGCTGAATATTTATGACGCGGTTGAAAAAGTTATGCTTGGCGCGGAGCGGCGCGGCCGGGTAATAACCGACAAAGAAAGGAAGATTACCGCTTACCACGAAGCTGGCCACGCTCTAACCGCGGCTTCGCTTAAAGACGCCGACCCGATCCAGAAAGTTTCAATTATAAGCCGGGGATTTGCCGGCGGCTATACTTTAAAACTGCCTATCCAGGAAGAGCATTTGAGGACTAAAAATCAATTCTTAGCCGACTTGGCGATTTTGATGGGTGGATATGTTTCCGAGAAAATTAATTTTAAGGATGTTTCTACCGGCGCGTCAAGCGACCTAAAAGAAGCGTCTAGTTTGGCGCGGCGATTGGTTACAAAATACGGGATGAGCGAAAAACTTGGCCCGATAACTTTTGGGAACACGGAAGAGATGGTTTTTCTTGGCAGAGAAATAACGACAGAAAAAGATTATTCGGAGGCGGTTGCTGAAAAAATAGACAACGAGGTTAGTGGTTTTATCCATTACGCGATGGAAGCTTCTAAAAAAGTTTTAGCCGCCAACAAAGAAGCGCTTAAAGCTGTCGCCGAAGCTTTGCTTAAAAAGGAAACTTTGGAGCAGGAAGACTTTAATAATTTACTTAAGCCGTTTAAGATAAAACCGATAGGCCTTGCTTACCGGGAGGCAGAGGTTTAAGTATTCGCGCCTGTAGCCCCCGACGCTCATTATACTGATATTAAAGCGGAAGTCGGGGAGCCGACCTGAAGCGTCGGCTTCAGAGGCGATATGATTATTATCTTGACCAGAAAAAAATATCGTATGGAAGGATTTATTTATATCTTGAAAAGCAATAAGATTGGAAAATTTTATATTGGCAGCACTAATAATTTAAAAAGAAGAATTTCGCAGCATCAAAATGGGAAAGTTGGTTCGACAAAATATTTATTGCCGCTGGATTTAGTTTTTACGCAAGGATTTAAAACACTCCAAGAAGCTAGAAAAATTGAATTTAAATTGAAAAAATTAAAAAGAAGAGATATTATTCAAAGGGTTATTAATGACGGCGTCATTGTTATGCGCGCGTAGCTCAGCTGGTTAGAGCACGGACCTTATAAGTCCGGGGTCCCTGGTTCGAATCCAGGCGCGCGCACTAATAATCAAGAAAATATAAAAGCCCAAGTTTTTTACTTGGGCTTTAGCGAATAAATTATTATTTTTTTGATTTCTTCATTACGACTATCTGCATGTCCAGCGAATCTTTATGGAGCGTTTCCTCGCTTCGTTTGAGCATAACTTCCATATGGCCGACTACTTTGCCGTTCTCGTCCGCGACTTCAATTACTTTAGTGTAGTATGGCGTGTCGTAGCAGTCGCCGCTTTTCAGAATCTGCTCTGCCTCGTATGCCGTATTTACGCGCCGTTTGTATTCATCCTTGATGTCTTCAAAAACGCCGCTTATTCCTGTATTGAAATTGCGTTTTCCGTCGGCGGTATCGGTGAGCGCCTCAATCGTTGCGGCGTAGAGCCAGTAGCGCAGTTCCTGTTTCCACTCGCCGTTCTCAACCTTAATTTGAGGAACTCTTTGAATAAATCTGGTAATGGCGTAGTTAAGCTCGCCTAGATAAGCGCCTTCGTAGTCGTAGCTCGCGCCAACTTCAGCGATTGCGCGGCCCAAATCAAAAGCTTGTGTATTTTGTTTAATAACCGGACCCTGTGAGGTACGATAATAAAAATTGGTAAAACTTGATTTACTTATAGCGTAAAGAACATTTTCAAAAACCTCTCTGTAAATTTTAATTACAGAAAGATTATTTGTTATTTCTTTAGAGGCTTCTCTTGCGGCTTTTTCCACGGCAGCGTCAATAATTTCCCTGTCGGTTGATTTCTCGTCCGTTTTTTTACTTGGTACGTATGGCATATTTTTTCTCCTTCGGTCTGAGACCTTTTTCTACTTTTAAATTTTCTGATTTCATCATAAGCGCTTTATCTTAAGATGTCAATAAAAAAAATTATTGCGTAAGTTTGTTAAACTGGTTGATTTCGGAGGTGGCTTGATCGTTAAGCGCATTGATAGCTCTGATTTCGGAATTAAGTTGGCCAATTAAAGCTTCAATTTGGCTGGGGTCTATTTTCTTATCGGCAAAATGCAATCTTAAATCCAAGAGTAATTGGTTTAAGTAATCGCTGTAATTGATAAGTTTATTAACCATCGCCAGCCGGTCGCTGATTGATTCTAATGCTGACTGCCTGGCCTCAAAAGATGCCACTTGAGAAAGGGCGCGGGTCATTTTGCCCAGCTCGTCGGAAAGAGCGACGGCTTGGTTTCTCATTTCCAGATTTTGATTAAAAGCTTCGCTGGTTAAATTGAGAGCGTCAGCATATTTTCCTTGGGTGTCCAGCTCGTTTATTTTAGTAAGATCGTCGGCGGCGGTGTTTGAAAAATCAACTATTTTTTGAGAAATGAGCGTGGCATTCTGATTGGCGTCGGCAAATTCCTGCGGGACGCTGTTGATGGCGCTAAAAGATTTCGGGAAAAAACGATAGACTCCAAAAGAAACAATTACTACTCCGATAAATATTAAAAAGAATTTAAGATTTCGACTCATTTTTTAAAATCTTAAAATATTTCCTTGAAAAATTCAAGCGGTGATGATAAATTGAATTTATAAGGCGATAATACTTGTATTAATTACTATTAACACAAGGACGGGACGCGGCTTTGTTTAATTAAATAAAAAGCGGGATTGGTATAGTGGCAGTACATCACCCTTCCAAGGTGAGGGCGCCGGTTCGATTCCGGTATCCCGCTCCCTTAATTCTTTTATTTAAAAGTAATATTTTTATCGGTTATTTTTATTTGAGCGCTTTAAAAGAAATGGCGGCAGCGATTATAAAGATTACTATCGGCAGCCAAACCGGGCCTATCCAGGGACCGGGAATGAGAAAGTAAATATCAATTGTTGAAAGCGAAGCGGGCCAGTGGATGAATAGAAATAAAAATAAATAATAACCCAAATCCCAAATAGAAAAAACAAAAAAGAAAGCGGCGATCCTTTTTCTAATGTCGGGGAAGGCGATAAATGCGACGGTTGTTATCATAATTATTGTCGCGGCCTCGCGCCATAATTCCACCTTTAACATTTTTGAGGGGATTACATTCAGGTTCGCCGACAAATTAACAAAAAACCCGGCCGGATAGTAAAGTTCGCGGAGATAAATAACAACAGCGGCTTCAACCATCGCCATCGCGATCGCGTAAATTGCCAGCGCGAAAATTATTTTATTTTGATTTTTATTCATCGTTTAGTTTTCTCATTTTTGGCGTTACCCAGAATCCCAGCCGGAATTTTCCTCCTAAAGCAAGCCGGGTTTGAGATTCAAGGCCGGGAAAGGCGCCAAAGATTATCAATGTTATCGGCATCAGCAACCACTGGAGGAAATATAAAAAGTAATGGTACCAGCGGAACCAAGATGGTTTAGGCGGGAGCAGCGCTAAATTCACTATAGCCGAACTTATAATTCCTACCATTGATAAGGTCATCAGCCAGCGGGTGATTGTCGGCAAACTATAAGACAGCAAAGTGTGATTAAAAGCGCTGCCGCCAATTAAAACCGGCAGCCATCCGAGGGCAAAAATAATCAAGGCATTGGTAGCCCAGGAATGGAATCCTTCAATAAGATTAAAAGTCCAGTAAATTTTTTTACTTCGGGGAATCAGCGGGTCTTTAGAGAATCCATCTAATACATACGGAACGTTTTCAACGCCCCAACCCCACCGCCTCTGTTGTTTATAGAGGTTTTTCATTGATTTCCAGAAAGTGGGAGCGGTATTAGCGTCCATTGAAAGAGGGAAGTAAAGCGGCATCACGCCGAATTCTCCGTGGTAGTGCAGATAACCCTGCCAAAAAATCATTGAGTCTTCGGAGACGGCGTCGGTTTTCCAATAGCCGACGTCCAGTAAAATCATTAAGGGGATTGATTGCGAAGAAAAAGTCGTCAGCCGTTCCGGACGCGCCTGCTGCATCATCTGCCAAAAAGTTGATGAAAAGGCGACCACCCGCGCCAAAGCCGGAGCCTGGAAAATATTATTAATAAAAAGCGGAATAGGTTGATAGATAAACCTCTGGCGATTTTCGGTTGTTAAAAAAACATAAGACAAGCGGTTGAAATAATCCGGAGAAACATGGGTATCAATATCAAAAACAGAAACCAAAATTTTGTCGTAATTAATTTTCAGGGGATCTATTATCTGTTCTTTCGCTTTTTTAAGGGCCCACGTTTCATTTGATCCTTTGCCGGGAATTTCCCCGGGCAAATTAATTGGATGAATAGTAATTAAAAACCTTGAGAAATATTTAGCGTATTCAGATTCTATTTTTCTGCTTATTTCCAAAGCCTGATTACCGGCGCGTTCTTCAATCGCTAAAACTGCGACCAGCTTTTCTTTTTGGTAATTAGATTGTTTCAGGCTTTCAAATGTTTCGCGGATTATTTCATAAGGTTCGTTATAGGTTGGCAGGATTATCAAATGGTAAATTTGGTCGGAAGAAAAAGGAATTTTGACGTTAGTTCTTAATTCTGCTAATTTTTCTTTCCAATTAGTCTTTAAAACTTCACGCATCTTATTAAAGGTGGCGCGCAGATGGAGCGAGAGATAAAGCGTTTTTAAAAGCCAATAAATATCAAAAAGGATTATAAAAATAGCCGCCCAAAAAGGAAGCTGCCATGAAACAATTACCATCAAAATTATGGTCAGCCAAGAAAGCGCGGCTGGAAGAATTTCATAAAAGCGCTTCATTAATTATGAATTTTTCATCAAAAAAACGCGATTGTTAAAACCTAATTTACAATTTAGTAATTCAAAAAGAAGAATCGGTCTAAAGAAAACATTCCCGCGCCTTGGGTCAAAAGCAAAAGAGCCGTCGCCCAAATTAACAGGTCAAATTCAAATCCGCCGACAAACTTTTGTTTTCTGATAATTTTCCAGATAACGATAGTTGTGAATTCGCCGGCAATCAACAAGGCGAAGATTTGAGTGTAAAAGCCCAGAACTAAAGCGATACCGCCGAAGAATTCCACAAAAGTGACCAGGGGACCCCAAAGCCAGCCGGGTTTAAATCCCATTTGCGGAAAGTTGGCTATTGTTCCCTTTAGATTTTTTATTTTAGGGAATCCATGGATTATTAATATCGCGCCCAAAACTACTCTAATTAGTAAAATTGCCCAGTCGTTAAACACGAACAGCAGCTGAAATAAATTGGAAATCATTTTTTATTTTTATTATTTTTCGGCCTTTGAATCTATTATAACATATATAATAATAAACTTTGACTTCAAATTGGTTTGGGATATAATTTTGATAGGTTTTTAAACAAATAAATATGGCCCCGTCGTCTAGTCTGGTCTAGGACACAGGCTTTTCAAGCCTGGTACATGGGTTCAAATCCCGTCGGGGCTACAATAAATATTAGTTTTTATGTTAGGCATTTTCTCTTTTACAAACATTTTGGTAAAGGGATTTGAACGGCGGAATTAAAATTTTCACCAGAAAATTTTAACGAGCCGGTGCCCAGACTAATTGCGAGCGACGGCGAGCAATTGAGTCGCGGGCAAATCCCGTCGGGGCTACGACGTTGACAGCAAATGTTTTTTGAATATAATCAGCTTTAGAACATTTTAATTAAAAGAAGCCGATAAGTGATGGTCAAAATTTTGTCGTTTTTGGTTTTAGCTATTCCTTTTGGATTTGTAAGCTTTAAGGTTTGTGGAAATTTCAGGAGTCGTCGCGCAAAAATAAAAAAGCGCAGAGAGATGATTAGGACATACAAAATTTTGGCTGAATGCGCGGAAGTCGCTATGTTCGGGAAAAACGGCAACGTTATGCCGATGAAGATGCCGCGGACAAGGAAGAAATTTTGGCTTTTTGGCAAAACAGTAATAGTTGATTAAGAGACGGGAAACCGTCTTTTTTGTTTTACAAAAGATCGCGGCTCAAATTAGGGTTTACTTTAGGCTGTTTCTTTGTTATTTATATAATTAGAACTTTTAGAATAAATAAGGAGAAAAAATGAAAGGGAAAAATATTGATTTGGTTGTTGAGGAGTTTGTTAAACTCAGCAAGGAACACATCAGGGAAATTCAATCAAATAAAGGGCTGTCGTTGTCGGGATTAAAAAATATTTTAAGACCGCGGAGCCGTCCGAATGTAATTGATTTTTTGATTGAGGCGCATAAAGACAAACGGCTTACGGAGTTTCCCTGGCAAAGGCTGGAGAGAAGAATAAAAGAGGGCGGGTCAAAACCTCTGCCAAAGGAGCTTTATTATTTTTACCAAAATCCGGCCGACATATTGATTTACGATGTTTTTGAAGGTCTTGAAGGAATAGAAGACTCTCTTCACGAACTGGTTAAATTTATTACGGCCGCGGCTTTGAATCTTGAAGGAGCGCGGCAGGTTTTAGTTTTATATTCTCCTCCCGGATCCGGAAAGACTACTATTATTTCCCGGTTGAAAAAATTATTAGAAAAAGAGGAAGCGTATGTTTTAAAAGGGTGCCCGATGAGAGACTCTCCTTTATGGCTAATCCCAAGGAAATTGAGGCCGTTTTTTGAAGAAAAATTCGGCATTAAGATTGATAATTTCAAAGAAACGCCGAGAGATATTTGCCCGTATTGCCGCAAGCGGCTCAAAGAAGATTACAATTATGACTTCCTGAAGTTTCCGGTTGAGAGATAAACTTTTTCTCAGAGAGCCGGCGTTGGCGTAGTCACAAGCTATCCCAAAGATCAGTTTCAGGACTCCAACTCAAAGACGAACGGAGAAATTCAGCTGGGCAAAGAGAGTACCGATCCGCAGGCGATCATACCGGGTCTTTTTGGGGCAGCGAATTCCGGGATACTTCATTTTGAAGAAGGATTAAGGAGAAGCCCGGAAATTTTTCACGTGCTTATCTCGGCGACGCAAGAAGGAGAAGTTCAGGCGCCGGGAAGACTGGGAAAAGTTAGCGTGTCTATAGCGAATATTATTACCGCAAACACTAACATTTGGGAAGAATTCAAATCAAATCCCACTAACGATTTGTACGTTTCGCGGTTTTATGATCTCCAGATTCCATTTAATATCCGGCTATTAGACGAAATTAAGATTATCAAGAAAATGATTGGTCAGGCCGATCTGGCTGGGCAAGTCCATATTTCTCCGTTCGTCTTTGAGTTGATAGCCAGAATGCTTATTGCTTCCAGGCTTAGGGGGATTGAGGTAGAGAGAGGCTTCAGCGATATTGATAAAGCAATCAACGTTTACAGAGGCGTTTCTATTGATAGCAGCGTTGATTTAAGAAAAAAGACGCGGGACGGTTTTTTGCCTTACGGTCTTTCAATACGGGAACTTAAAAAGATCACAGATATAATGATTGCTCAACTCAGCGGGAAAGATGGTCATAAATGCTTATCTCCACAGATGTTTTTTAGTCATTTAATCAACTATTTTGAAACAAACTCTAGATTTGACAGAGATTATCTGAAAAAAATAGAAAGTTACGTCAGGTATTTTTATAACAGTTTCTTGTTGCCGGCGATGAAGAAAAACATTGGCAACATCTCAACGGTTAAAGAGTATTGTGAAAAGATATTTGAAGATATCAAATTAGGGGATTATGGCGAAGAACTTATCGCGGCGGGAATAGTGGAAAAAGAAAAGTTGGGTGAGTATCTTTCCGTCTTGCGAAATCAGCAGCTTTCCGACCAGGAAGTATTATTGGGATTTATTATCAAGAAAGCTCTTCAGATTATTTTGGCCAAAGAACCAAAAATAGATTTTTCTGAAGGCGGCGTCTGGTGTCCGGTGTGCTTTAGCGAAATCGCCACCTTGATAATTTTGTCTGACAACCATTAATTTATTCTCGTCCCGCCGATTAATTCGGCGGGATTTTTTTTCGTCAATATTTTTCAATTTGACTTGGATCGGGAGAATAGCTTATCCTGAATTTAGAAATTTGAATATTTAAAAGGGGAGATATGGCTAAAATAATAGACAGAACGGCAGATTTGGAAAGTAAAAAAGATAAAAGTTATTTAGAGTCGGCCGAACACCAAAAAATTATAGAAAAGGCTATAGAGGAAAAATTATATGACTTAATCACGGAAACTGTTCTTAAGGAAGGAGGTTCTCCTCTTAAAATCAGGATTTCTAAGATGGATCCGGGATTTTATTTCGGCAACAACAGCGACAATGACAACAACAGCGATAATGATGAGGATGGCGCAATCAGAGGGGAAAAGTCTGGAGGAGATGATCCCAGAGGATATGATTATGAAATAAATGTTGATCAGGATAAGCTGCTGGACCGGCTTTTTGCGAAATTAAAATTACCGGTTGATATTTTCAGGAGATTAAAAAAGGTTGATTCCAGAGTAGTGTTGAGCGGCCTCAGAGCGAAAGGTCCTTCTCCGATGCTGCATCGGCGTTCTACTTGGCTGACTAAGAATAAGCGGGAAAAAGCTTCAAAGTCATCCGCTGATTACAGGCTTGAAGACCGTCGTTATCGCGGCTTAGCTGTTAAGCCCGATTATTCGGTTAAGGGCGTAGCTTTTTTCATCAGAGACAAATCCGGTTCAATGGACAAGGAAAAGGTTGTTGTGACAAAGGCCCTGATGCTGCTTATTTATAGATTCCTGAAGTTCAAGTATTCCGACGTGGAAGTTGTTTTTATTACTCACGACGAGATTGCCCAGCAGGTCAACGAGGAAGAATTTTTTGGAGCATCGTCAAATGGCGGCACTATAATGTCCTCAGGGTTGAAATTAATGAATGAGATTATCAAGAAAAAATACTCGTCTGGCAGGCACAACATTTATGTATTTCATTTTAGCGATGGAGAAAATAGCTTTACCGATAACGACATTTATTTGCATTTATTGGCGAAAATGAAAAAACTGTTTACGTGCTTTGGTTATTTAGAAGTTGGAAGAGAGATGTCTAATTACTTATTGAATTTGTCAACGAAAGCAGACGCCTTAGCGGCAACTATTTACGTCCGTTTACTGAAACGTTTCCCTGGCGACAAGAGGGTAAAGAGCTTAAGAGCCGGCAAGATAGAAGACGTTGGAAAAGTATTTGTTCAATTATTTGGAGGGAGGTAAAAATGTCATACAGTCTAATAGAAATATCCAACTGGATAGACAAAACTGAAAAAGCAGTTTTGTCTTTGGGTCTGGATATTTATCCTCAAGAATTTGAGTTTTACAAGTCAAAAGATTCATTTCTTTCAATCGTCAGCCAAAACGCTTTTCCGGAGTCGTTTTTTCATTGGAGTTTTGGCAGAGAGTTTGAGAATTATAAATTTTTGGATGAAAATAATATGCAGGGAATAAAAGAGGTTGTCCGCAACAGCAATCCGTGCCGGGCTTATATGTGGGGCTACAATTCTTTACCTTTCCAAATTTTAGTTAGCGCTCATGTTTATGCGCATAATAATTTCTTTAAAACCAATAAATATCTGCGATTAGCTCTTCTTGATGAACCGAAACTGAAACTTATCAGTGTTAACGCCGAAATTATAAAGAAACTGAAGGAAGAATTAGGAGAAGAGGTTGATAAAGTTTTAGACGCCGCCAGATATATTGCTTTTCATAAAGATATTGGACAATTTGGCGGCAAATCAAGTGTTTTTAAGGAAGATATTCTTAGATATATTCTTACTCAGGGAGATTTAGAGCCATGGAAAAGAAAAGTGATGGAAGTTGTCATTCAATGGTCGGATCATTTATACCCTCAATTCATAACAAAATTAATAAATGAAGGGTGGGCGACTTATTGGCAGTGGAAAATCATAGAGCGTCTCAAGGAGGAATTTAATCTTCCACGCGATATTTATGAGGAGTGCCGGAGGTATCATTCTCATTTTATAACCTTGCCGCCGATTGAGTTGAAGGAATTTCTGAAAAATCCTGATCCTTATTGGCTTGGTTATAATATTTGGAATGAAACGGCGAAAATTTTTGCCGACCTGACGTATTTTGCCGCTAATTTCAACAACTATGATTTCGTCCATAAACTTCTTGACGATTCATTGGCTTGTCAGATTTTAGCGTTACTTCAGCCAGGCGATTTAATAAAGAACGACAAAGACAGGAGCGAAAAACCGGCTGATTTTAGCTCTAGTAAGTTAATAGCGTTTATGGAGTCTTACTGGGGACCGCGTTCTTTGCCGCGCATTGGAGTGGCGGAGGGAAGCAAAGATCTTAAGCTGGTCCATCTTTCTGGCGAGTCGGGAAATCAATCTTTGCTTGACGAGAAAAAAGCCGGTTTGACGCTAAAAGCAATGAAATACTTATGGAGCAGAGGAGAGATTATTCTGGAAACGGAAAACGCCGCCGGCGGATCTCTTATCCTTCGGTCTGGCGAATGATATTTATAAACAATATCCCGCCGCTTAAAAGCGGCGGGTTTTTTAAGCCGGCGATTTTAACGCATTTTTATAATAGCGTCGCCGTCAATCGCGCTTGTCGGCTGACTTGGACTTTAAAATAAATAATTCTTATGCTAAAATTCTGGTAATGGAAAAGTTTGAAGTTAAATGGGAAGCGCCCGAATTCCTTTATCAGGTTAAAGATGTTTCCTGGTATTGGATGAGTATTATCTTGGCGATTATCATCCTGGCAATCGCGGTTTGGCAGCAGAATTTTCTGTTTGGCGTTTTCGTGATTATCGCCGAAATGTTGATTTTGATTTGGGGTAATACTCAACCTAAAGATGTTAAGTTTAAAGTTACGGAAAAAGGAATTCACTTGGGAGAGCGGCAATTTTATCCTTACGGCGAATTGGCTTATTTTTCCATTGATGAAGAGGTTGATTATGACTGGTCGGAAATTTATTTAACTTTCAAAACTAAATTTCATCCACCGGTGCGGGCGCTTATTCCTGATAAAAATGTTGAAGCTGTCCGTTCGCGGATGAAATTATTCTTAAAGGAAACCGAACATCAGATGACTTTAAGCGACGCCCTGATAAGATTTTTAGGTCTTTAAGTTAATTGAAAATTATCAGTTCGCCAACTTGCGATAGTATCTAAAATTAAATTCTGCCCCCATAGCTCAACGGATAGAGCGCAGCCCTGCGAAGGCTGAAATCGCGGTTCAATTCCTCGTGGGGGCACACGTCAGGGCGAGGTTGGAGTGACGTTGATTCCTACCTCTCTAGTGAGACCGCAAAACCCGCCCCGCAAGGGCGTACAAAAATAAGACAGCGATTAATCGCTGTCTTATTTTTGTATCTTTGATTATTAATGCGCCGTATTAACTATCGTAATAATCTTATTCCTTAGCATTAGCCTGCTTTTGAGATTGGATAGCAGTTCTCGTTTCTCCGTAATTGTACCTTCAGTCAGAAGGTAGATGGCATATGCCTTGACGTCGAATTCCTCAATCTCGCTCTTCTCCCGACTCTTACCCAATGCGATTCTTCGGAACTTGTTATACCTCGTTATCTCGTCCTTGAATTTCTGCTTGATACCCAACTCATTGATGTCTAGCGTATCTAATATATTTATAATTTGTTCGATGATTTCCTCCTCCTTTATGTATCCTTCTTTACAGTCCGGATTCTTGGATCTCGTACATCTGTAGTAGACGTACCGGTGAACGTTCCCATTATCCTGATGCTTGTATTTCTCGGCTACGGTAACGCCTGAACCGCAAGTTCCGCAAGTGATGAGTCGTGTGAAAGCGAATTCCTTGTCTTCTTTATGAATTTCACTCCGCGCAAGCTGTTCCTGAACACGATCGTATAGCTCTTTCGTGATAATCGGCGTATGTTTTCCCGTGTACCAGTTTCCTGAACCGACAGGATACTCGAATACTCCATAGTAGAAGGTGTTTTTGAGGAGCATATAGATATTGCCGAGGGACAGGAATTTGTCCGTGGCTGTCTTGAATACCGCCTCGTGCCTTAGCCACGAATAGAGCTTCCGGCCCGACCACCGCTCATTTCCGACTTTCTCAAACATCTGCTTAACGATAGGAGCTCTTACGGGATCGACTATAACCTCGCATGGCTTATCTTTTCTTTTCTCGTTCAGATACCCGGTCAGAGCTACCGATGGACGCAGTCCCTGTTCGCACCTTGTCCTTAACCCTCGTTTAACATTCTCCGATTTATTGTCGTTTTCCAGTTTTGCAGTCGAACAAAGAATCATCAGCATAAACTTCTCGCTGGGATTATTGGTGAATCTCTGACTGAAGGTTCTTATCTCTATAAGGGACTTCTGATCCATTAAATCCACCAAGCTACCGAGATCTCCTGCGTTCCTTGATAATCTATCCGGAGCCCAGGTGAGGATACCGTTGAATTTCCCTTCCTTTATATCCTTAAGCAGGGCATTGAATACTTCCCTTTGTCCGGTAGCTTTCGCCGAGTGGCTTTCCGTTCTTATCTCCGTTATCTCCAGTCCGTCTCTTTCCGCTATCTTAACCATCTCCTTTATCTGGCTTTCTATGGAAAGCACCTGCTGTTCCTCGGATTCCGTGCTTTTCCTGGCGTACAGGCAATAAGCGACCTTTGTTGGAAGTGATACTTTTGTTGAGGTCGCCGCTCCCGCCGACCCCTTTATTTGGTTAGTCATACTACAAGGGATGCCGCAACCTTGCTGGGAAGTCCAGAGCTATAATCCGCATAACTTATAGCGCGACTCAAGAAGTGAGCCAGAAAAATATTTGGTTTTCAAGCTCTTGCCTAAGCTTGAAAGAATTGCTGTGGCTTAATACGCCAAAATAAGATTGTACGCTATGGTTGAAAGATTCCTCGGTGATTAATCCGTTTTTAAGCATCTCAACTTTCTCGCGTAATTTTTTGTAAATTCTTTTTTCTGTTTTTAACCGCGGAGCGATATGATGAGGAAAACATATGTAACCTAAGAAGTCTACCCCTTGCGCAAACTTCCGAATTGTGATTTTATTTGGATGAAGGTCTAGCTTTAAATTATGTTTAAGAAAATTACTAATGGGTTCAATGATTTTTTCACAATGCTCTCTTTGAGGATGAAGCACGACGAAATCGTCCGCGTATCTTAGGCAGTATTTCTCCTTGAGTTCGTGCTTCATAAATTGGTCGAGCTCATTGAGATATACATTGGCAAAAAGTTGCGACGTGAGATTTCCTATCGGTATTCCTTTCGGCTCTTCTGGATTAACGGTAAATTCGGAAGAGAAGCTCTCAATCACTTTTTTAAGCAGATGTCTCACGTCAGGATCATTTATCCGGCGGTAGAGAATGTCCAGTAAAATATGGTGGTCTATACTGGCGAAAAACTTTTTGATATCACATTTCAAAACCCAGCACGTCCGTGTGTAATTTTTACTTACTTTTCTCGCGTAGCGAATAAATTGTTCTGTCCCTTTATGCGCTCCTTTCCCGACTCTGCACGAATATGAATCGAAAATAAACGTCGGTTCGAATGCGGGCTCGATATTTTTAACAATGGCGTGGTGCAGCACCCGATCTCGCACGGAGGCTTTATGAATATGGCGGAGTTTGGGATCGTGAACGTAAAACGAATGATACGGGCCGTGCTTGTAGGTTTTGTTTTTCAGTAAATCATTGAGCGTCCAGATATTGTCTTCAAGATTGCGCTCGAAATACGAAATGTCCTTCCTTGATTTTTTGCCAATACGAAATTCCTTCCACGACGAAAGTAGGTTGTCGATACTAATAATTTTTTCAAATATATGAGTAAAATTTTTCATGGCGAAGAATATATGATGGAGATCCCGATTTTCAAAAAAACATATGGGCTCATGAAAGATTTCTATAAATTCCAATTCGATTTTCCCAAAAAAGACCGCTATACGATGGGTCAGCGTTGCGAAACCTATATCTTGGAAATTCTTGAAGGGATTATTGCGGCGGGACAACTTCCGAAGGAACGTAAACTCGCGGTTCTAGAGCGAGCCAGCAACAAACTCGACATGCTCAAAGTCTTTATCCGTCTCGCGGCCGATTTGGAAGTGTTAAGCGAGAAAAGGTATATCGTATGCCAAAACTCTATACAGGAAATTGGAAAAATGTTCGGCGGCTGGATTAGATCCATAAAGGATATCTGACAAAAAAATATTTTGGAAAATTACGATTGATGATACTGCCGGGAGGGGCAAACGCCCAAGTTCGAATTCGAGTTGTCGGGCTTATCGTTGTTGACGTTGAGGCCATCCGAATCGAAATTGCCGACGTTAACGAGCTTGCCGTCAGAAGACCGGAACAGATGTGTTTTGTTCCCTCCGTAATCACCGAAGATTGTCCGAAGACTCTCTTCTGAATTTTATTCGGTGGCATCTCGATGCAATGGAGAATCCACGCTGAAACAAAACACGTAGTTTCATCTTTCGTACTGTTTCTTGACCGCGCGCTTTCTGTAATAATGGCGTAAGCCGAATTGCCACAGAAACTCTGGCGGAGCGAAGAAAAGGAGACTCGCAAAACCAGACCGTAATCTGATTTATATTAACAAGGCTCATTTAGAACATAAAACAGATTTTCCGACGCCGCAAGCGTACACGGGCTTGATAATTCTGCCAAAAAGCGATATAATTATGTTAATTAGATATCGTATCATTTATGGAACACGAATCATTTAAACAAAATATCAAAAATTCCGGCGAGCAAGAAAGACCCGAGCCCGCGGCGCATTCGCGTCTTGAAACAAACAAAGCATTGGAAAAAGAACGCTCTCCGCTGGAAATCATAGAACTTAAAGACAGGCTGCGCTTTGTCGCCAGGCAGCTTTCAAAAAATTTCGATTTAAGAGTCATTCCTGGTGATGGCTGGGCGGCCGGATTGTCCGAAAAATTCACGGAAGAACGCGCCAAGCATCCGGAAAAAAGTTTGGAGGAGTTCGATCCGAAGCTTCTGAATCCCGAATCGATAATGTATCCGGAAAAAGATTTGCTTGAGCGGAAAGAAGACTATATCTGGGGCGTGTTCCGCCATGAACTCGGCCATATTAAACACTCCGATTATCAGTCGGTCATAGAATCGCAAGAAAAAGCCAGGAAAGAGGGATACGATCCGACCGACCTCTTTTGGATTTACGATTCGTGGGAAGATGGCCGATCAAACAACATGGAAGGGCAAACGTCGAAAACGGCCCACCATCGCCTCGGAACTTATTTGGAAGACAATATCGCCGAAACCAGACTTTTCGATCTTGAGAAAAAACCTATTCCCATCCAATACGGCGTGCTTTGCTGGGCGAAAGGAGCCCAGCCTTTCGTGGAAGGATTTGATTTCAATGAACTTAAATCCAAAATCAAGGACGAGAGAGTGCTTCAGGCGTTTAAAAAAACAGAGGGAGCTCTCGATGAATATCTGGCCGAGCGCAAAGGGCGCAAGGCGTTCACCGACATTCTTTGGGAGAAAGGATGGCCGGTATTTAAAGAATTGATAAAAGAATACATCGAAGACGACGCCAGGCAGAATTACAATGAGAAAAATCAGGGCAATCAGGAGGAATCGGCCCAGAACAAACCGTGGGACGAGCTGTCTCCCGAAGAAAAAGAATCATATAAGCAGGAAGCGCGCGAAAAGCTTACCGAGCAAGAGCGCGAATCGATAGAAAAAATGCAGCCTCAATCCCTTAAAATTAACGAGCGCGCTGACGGGACGATGGAAATTACCATGCAACAAGTAACTAAGGAAGACATCCGGCGGGCCGAACAGGAAGAGAAGGAATTAGAAAAACAAAAGAGCGAGATGAAAATGGCAGAGGTGAAAAACAAAAATGAAGCGATTGAAGAAATCAGCGAGTCCCTAAAAAAATTAAAAGAACGGGAAACGGGGCTAACGGAAGGAGAGCGCGAACTTTACGAAAGGTATTTCAATGAAGTAAAAAAGTATGTTGGCCTATTAGTAGAAAAACTCGACGAGGTTTTCCCGCCTCAGGAAGAATCCGAATGGGAAGGCGGATATCGCCGAGGCAAGCGCATCGACGCGAAAACCATAGCTCGCGAAATTCCCATTGAGCGCGGCAGAGTTTTCAAAAAGAAAGAAGCGCCCGAAATAAAAGAGGTGGCGTTTACGCTTTTAATAGACATTTCGGGCAGTATGGAAGGCAACAAAATAGAAGAGGCTCTCAAAGCCGCAATACTTATGGCCGAAGCGTTTTCTCGCAAAGGCGTCCCCTTTGAAATTCTGGCTTTTAACGAGAGATTTTTGGAACTCAAGCAATTCGATGACGAATATTTTGGCAAAAAAAAGCTGGAATTAACAAGCGTGCTTCAAGAAACGGAGACTGGTTACGCTCGGTATAACGACGACGGTTACGCGGTTGATACCGCAGCCAGGCGCTTGCAAAAACGATTATTGGCGAACGACGCTCAGGGCGCGCTTATCGTGTTTTCGGACGGGCAGCCGGCGCCAAGCGGAGCGCATAATGGCTCAGAATGGGAGCTTCATAGTATCGTTAATAAATGGTCAAAGCAAATTCCGCTTATCGGCGTCGGCATCGGTCCGGGGATGGAAAAAACTATTAAAGACTATTACGGCAAGAACGGATTGCCGGTTCCGGATATCAATAAACTTCCTCACGCCTTACTTGATATTTTACGCAAACAAGTCGCACGGTTCGAAAAAAGAAATCAATAAGCAATGAACAAGGAAAAACCACAATTTGAGTCATTCTGGAAGAAAGAAAAAAATTCCAACAAGGAGTTCAAGGTAGACCCTGAAAAAACCAATTCCCTCGCTCATGAAGTAGAGGAAGCTTTCTCTCGCAACGATTTTGACACGGCTCTGGAAAAACTGAAGGAACTGAAACGCATTTCTTCTCCAGAACCTCTAAGGGAAGAGGGCGCCGAATTCCAGGAAGCCAGGGAGATTTTGGGTAAAGATTTGATAGGGCCGGAAGAAATCAAGAAAGTCTTCAATATTGAACTCTCGCCGGAGGAAATTGAAAAAGTAAAAGATATTCCCTTTTCTCGGGAAGAGCTGGAAAAAGCAAAAGAGCTCGGAATGATGCTTGTGCTTCGCGTTGATCACGACAGAGGAGGCAGTCCTTTGACTATCAGCAGGCTGAAAGAAATGTTTAATGGCGGCGACACCTTAGGGGCTCCCGGTAAGAAAAAAGACAAAATATTTTATAGCAAGCTAGGTGAAGGATGGTACAATAACGAAGATTTCGCAACCAAAGAAACTGCTCATTTGGGATGGGGATTAGTGGCAAAATCCGTACTTCCCGAAACGCTCAATAAAAATCATGAAGACCAGTGGAAAGAAGTTGAAAAATGGGCCAAGAAGAATAGCGTCGATGTCAAAACGTTAAGAAGGAGAACTCCAATTGAAGTCATTTACGACGAAATAGCTTATTACGGAGCGAATAAAGAATCCCTTTTGGAGGAAACTTACGACTGGACGAGCGCCCGGTCTTCTGGCGGCGGGCTCGTTTACGTCGGCTCTTTCGATTCGGATGGCCTCGACGTCAACGGCGTTGGGCCCGACTTCTCGGATTCGAACTTGGGCGTTTGCCCCTCCCGGTAGTTTCCCGCCGAAGGCGGGCAAGCTTGGGAATCGGAGAGTTGGATTTTTTGGGCGTTTGGAGTTTGGTTTGCCTTGGAGAATATTTATCGTAAGTAGCCGCAAAAATGCCCGCCAAACGCAAAAGTGGGTGGTCTTATACGGGGGGTTGCAAAAATTTAAAAAATAAGCTATAATAAAAACAATATGAAACAATTTGAAGGCGCTCCAAAACAAATAGGCTTTAAGCCAGAAGACGTCGATAAGCTTTCGGCAATAGCTCGCATAAGAGAGGACCTTATGAAGTCCAAAGATCTGCCCGAAGCAACTAAGGCCGCTCTTTCCGGCTTGGGAGTTGAAGAAAAATCAAAAGATGTTTTTGAAGCGGTTGATAAATATAACCAAGACAAAGAAGTTATCATCGTCAACGAAAAACAAAAGAGCGTCCGGATAGGCCGCGAATACACTCCTATTTTCGAAGGATCTTCGGATAAAATTTCTTGGCAGTTGGAAGCAGAACAATTCCGTGAACAAGGGCAAACGATGGTTGAGCTTTCTTTCAAGCGCAACGACGGAATTGAGGTGAGGCCGGGAGGAGAAACGAAAGGCAAAATGCGCCTTAGCGAATACGAACGATTCCTGCCTATAGAAGAATACAAGTCTCTCAAAAAAGAAAACGCCAATTATTCGGAAGCGATGGAGAAAATAAAAAGCGCCGATGAGAAAGAACGCAAAGAGGCGGCGGACTATCTCGCCGAATTCAAAAAGAAACATCCTAATTCCGAATGGGTGCTTCGCGCCATGCATCATTTGAACACGCTTGCGATTAACGAATCGCTCGAAACGATTGAGCGCGATCCGTATTTCGTCGAGACTCCTTACGTCGTCGAAACGATGGAAAAATTCACCCGGCTCATAAACCAACAGCGCGAGCGAGAACAGGGAGTTGTGATTCTTGAAGGCGATGCCGGCACGGGCAAAAATAAGATAGTCGATCATCTCGCGTATCTCACCAAGAGACCTATTTATCGCTTTACCTGTTCAGCCGGAAAAGACGAGCAGGATTTGAAATACTTACTCGAATATGATTCCAAAAAAGGAACCTACCGCATTAAATCCACCGTCGTTGAAGCTCTTGAAACGCCTGGCGCGATTCTTGAATTTGATGAAATAAACACGCTCAAACCCGAAGTGGCGAAGATGCTAAATTCGCTTTTTGATCATGATAGGGCTATTTTCTTAGGAGAAGACAGGGCGGCGGTAAGAGCGGCCAAAGAAGTGGTTCTCGTCGGTCTGGAAAATCCGCAGCATTATATGGGTGTGAAGCCGTTATCGGAAACCATCAAATCCCGCGCCCGTATCATGGAAGTCGGTTATCCTCCTTTCAAAAAAGAAAAAACTAACTCCAACGAGCCGACGCAATACCGTTCCGACGAGGCGCTGATAGTTCGCCAATACATTCCCGAACTTAAAGACCTGAACAAAAAAGAGTTCCAGATGCTTTGGGATGCGGTGGCGAACAAAAGAGAAGATCCCAGAGTCGTAGAACTCTTGACTAACGAGCGCAAGGAGCGAATTGAGGATGTGCAAGAAGTCGTGGAAATGGCTAATGAAATTCGCGAAGCTTATCGGGCGTATCACGAAGGAAAATCTGACGAACCGATTAAATTCGTGTTCAGCTTACGCGAATCGGTTGAATGCGCTTTCGAACTTCCTCATGTGGAGTTAACCGTTGAAGAAAAGAAGAAAGGTATGACGCGCGCTAAAAAAGCGGTACAAGAAGTTATTTTACCAAAAATCCCGATGGGGGAGGAACGCACTTATCTTCAAAGTCTTATCGCTCAAATATAAATTATGGGCGCTCCAAAACCACATTTTGAATCATTCCGGAACAAAGAAAAAAACCCTAAAAACAAGGAGTTCAAGGTAGACCCTGAAAAAACTAATTCCCTCGCTCAAGAAGTAGAGGAAGCTTTCTCGCGCAACGATTTTGACACGGCTCTGGAAAAACTGAAGGAACTGAAACGCATTTCTTCTCCAGAACCTCTAAGGGAAGAGGGCGCCGAATTCCAGGAAGCCAGGGAGATTTTGGGCAAAGATTTGATAGGACCGGAAGAAGTAAAAGACGTCTGGGGCACGGAGATTGGCGAATCAGAACTGCCTCCTCTCCCTTCTCGAGAGCAGATAGAAAAAGCGAAAAAGCTCGGAGAAATGCTAGTTCTTCGGATTGACCTCGATCCCAAAGAAGGGCTCTTGACAATGGAGCGGATGAATCAGATGCTGACTGCTCGTTTCGATAAAGAAAACAAGGGCAAGATACTTTATAATACCGATTGGTATAAAAAAGAAGATTTTTACACGAAAGCTGCTCCTCGACCGGGCTGGAAATTCGTCTCTAAGGAAACCCTTGCCGGCTCAACTGATAAAGACTATGTTGAGCAGACGAGAATACTAAGAGACCATCTGGACAAAAATGGCCTCCTCACCGACAAGGAACGCGATGAATGCAGCGATAAAATTCTCGATAAGTTAAAAATAACAATGAGCAAAGATTGGGAATCAGCCGCCAAAACCCTTTCAGAGCTTGAAATCAACAAGAATCATCGCCGCACTCCTTCGGAAGCGCTCTATGATTCTTCAATAGTTCTTCTTTCAAGAGGGAAAAAGCTGCTTGAGAATAATTACGACTGGACAAGCGTCCGGTCTTCTGGCGGCTGGCTCGTTTTCGTCGGCCCTTTCGGTTCGGATGGCCTCAGCGTCTACTACGCTAAGCCCGGCCGCTCGAGTTCGTACTTGGGCGTTTGCCCCTCCCGGTAGTTTCTTGGGAATCGGAGAGTTGGATTTTTTGGAGGGTTGGAATTTGGAATACGCAAAAATTATAAACACTACGTTATTATTCTGCATTAACTTGAGACACCCATGAGACACGATATATATGGCGGTCTTACACTGATTTATCCTCATTTAATAAGGTTGAATCCGTTTTTTTATAAAAAATTGAGACACTATATAGTGTCTTTCCGCGTCTCATAATGTCTCATTTTTTTCTATTATATCGACCGAGGTGTTTCATAAAAATTAACACCATTTCACATGTAAACTTTGTTAACTTTTGCCATAGCACATCGGACATGTCCAATATGCCCCCAGAATGTCCGATTTGTCCGAAATGAAGGTAGACCGAGGTGCTTCGGACGGTAGAAAAACCTTTGAAAATTTCCTATACTTCCATATATCTTAGTGACCCGGGTGCTTCAAAGAGAAATGGAAGTGGACGCCAAAGAATGCTTATGGGCATTGCCCCTGGAAGGTCAGAGACTATGTGGGGGCACAGATTAGCGCAAAATTAGAAAAATCTTAATTTTTTAAATTTATAATGTCTGAAGATTTTTCAAAAAGATTAATCAAAGATTATAAGTATTGGGCTGTCTATATCCACGAAAATCAGGGCTATTTAGGCCGCTGTATTATTTGGTGTAAGCGCGAAAATGCCGCTGATTTAACTGACGCAACGCCGGAAGAGCAAAACGAATTATTTTTAATTTTACGCCGCCTTAAAAAAGCGGAGGAAGCAATTTTCCGGCCCGACTGGTTTAACTATGCTTTTTTAGGAAATGAAACTAGGCATTTGCACGCTCATTTTATCCCGCGCTACGCGGAGCAGAAAGAATTTTCGGGTGTTTTATTTGAAGATAAATTATACGGGCATAATTATAAAACCGACAAGAGCTTTATAACGCCGGAAGGGATTTTAAACTCAGTTAAAGATAGATTGGCGAAAGAGTTAGAATAAAAAATCCGCCCATTTTTCGGAGCGGATTTTAGAGTTTTATTTTTCTTCCGGCGGAAGATCAATAGGAAATATTTTATGTTCTAAATTCTGAAGGATCTCCAGGCTTTTTTGGAGGTTTTCTTGTTTTTCCGGTTTGCCCTCCGATGATTCGTAAGATTTATCAAGATCTTTAGATATCGCTTCAAAAAGCGTTTGTTTTTGTCCGGGAGTTAGTTCTTTAAGCTTGCCAGACAAGACGTCCAAGAATTTATCTTCGTGCTCTTCTAGCCCTTTAAAATTCTTAATATTATTGGCGAAATCTTTAATTTCCTCAACGGTAGAAATTCCAAGCCGCCGCATTTTATCCTCCGCGCTTTCTTGTATTTTTTGGTGTGGTGTTTTTTCTATATTTTCCATAATATTATTTATTATCTTAATTTTATAATATAATATAAAAAATTCAATCTTATGAAAGCGCTTTTAGCGGTTTCGCTTGCCATCGTATTAATTATTGTTTTTGCTTATATAAATTTTGCTCCGGCGTTCAAGCTGGATTCAGGCGGGCTTTTTAATTTTTCAAAGCAGCCCCCCGCTTCGTCGGCCCCTACTGCTACTTCTGCTTTGCCCACAGGAAGCAGCCGGTCGGTTATCTATTCACCCGCAATTCCGGCGTCGTCTTCTACGATGCCTTTCCGCGGTCCGACCAGTCCGCCGCACGTTAACGGTCCGACTAGTCCGCCGCCTACAAGTTCTCCCTTATAATGTTTTTAGAAGTCGGCTTACCGGGGCCGCGATGTTGCTTATTTTTTAAAAATTTCTATTATTTTATTATAAGCGGGATTCGTACCGACGCGCATTGGTTAACGTAATATCATAAGGTCGGGATCCCGGCTTTGCGTCAAGACGCGGTTGATAAACGCATATTGTCCTACCAAGCTTTGAGTTAAATAAGAGTCTTGATGTCTGCGGGTGTCGTATAGTGGCTATTATACTTCCTTGCCAAGGAAGAGACGGCGGTTCGATTCCGCTCACCCGCTTTGTTGGTTTTATCGAGCATTAATCGGTTGTCTTGCTATTATTTTGTGCTAAAAAATAAGATTCGCTTTTTTCGAATCTTATTTTTTTGATATCTAGTAAATCTAGTAATTTTAAAGTAGAGGAGTTTTATTTTAGGCCTCGTTTTTCATTGAGGATAAAAGATGTTCTAATAATTTATTCAGTTCCTCCATTGATAAATTCATTTCCTTTAAAACAGCTAATTTTTCTTGCTCTGTTGCTGTTTTGTGTTTTACCTTATCGATTAATTGTTTGAGTTCTTCTTTAGTCATCTTCATCTTTTTTATTTTTTATTTTTTCTAACAGATGTGTTACTGCTAGCCCGTTGCTTGCGCCTAGTAAAATCGCGCTCCACAGAGGAGCTCCTAGCTCGATTGTCGTAGCTGCTGTTGCCCCGGCTATTATACTACCATACATAAGTGTATCAAAGTTATCGTGGACAACTCCTTTAAATGTGAATATTTCTTTTTTAATCGCAGAGCTCCAAGTTTTGGATTGGCTTAATCTTTCAAATTCCGCGGCATTCCTAGACAACCTTTCCGAATTTTTAGTTAATTTTTCTAATTCAATTTGCTCGGTAGTTTTTTCGGCCTCCATGGTTTCTTTGTTTAAATTTATTTTTTCCATGTTTGATATAGAATTTTACTTACCTCGACCTTTATATATATATATATCTTTTGCAAGCATTGTCAAGCTTGATTCAATCTTGTTTTGCAGTTATCATTGAATTATGAAATTCGAGCAAAAAAAAATCGAAAATGGACAAAATTATCAGGAAAATTTAAGGCTTCTCGAAAACGCAAATCAACGCTTTGAGCAACTGGGATTATTCAGCGAAGAGCTAATTAACGACTTAAAATTTGAGTTTTATGGTGATTTTAGAAAAGAAAAAGGAGGGCTAGTGGCTTATAAATTAAACAAAAACAATCTTCTAGAAAGCGCCGAATCAGACAGACCAAACGTCACGAAAGATGTCCGTATTTTATCTAGCGAAGCGCTAAAAAAACACAAGGAATTTTCTTTTGATGTGGACGACAAGCATCTGATTGCTCAAATATGGCTTGAGGGTTCTGATATGAATACGCTCTATTCGTTTAATGCTGTGACTGCGCACGAAATAGCGCACGCCAAGTCTTATAGAGTCGTACCTCCAAATTCGGAATTGTTTAATAAGGAGCAATTTTTCAAGGAGATTAAAAATTTAGCCCATCAAGATCAAAAGCTCGAAGCAACTAAGATAGATTTTTCTAGGTTTTATTCAAATTACGCAACTACTCAGTGGTCCGAGCTTTACGCAATGATTTATCAAAGGGAGTTTGTCAGAAGAGACAAGCCGTCTAACGAGAAATACATTAAAGACTGGGACGATCTCATTCTGCAAAGAGCCGGCGATTTAGATGAATCCGCAAAAAATCTAAGCAGCTCAAGGGGGCGAAACCTAAGCCCAGATCTTATTTATTCAGAAAACCACACGTTATCTTTTTTAATGTCTAGAGTAATTGAAAATAAATATCCAGATTTTGAACAAAGAGTAAATTTCTTAGAATCTTTTGCGTCGCAATTCCCTGTGAAAATTAATCTTAAATAATAAATATAGTGATCGGCGCGGTTAGGTAACTACAAACAAGGTATTACAACAGGACTATTTCTAATAAAATAGGATCTAGCGTCCTCAGCTATCTCGCCCCCAGATATAATAAATGGTTATTCTTTTGTCGGTAGAGCAAGGTGGAGGCGCGAGTTCGATTCTCGTATCCCGCTCAGTAGTTAGAGAATCGAACGCCGGAGTTAAAATTTATACCAATAAATTTTAGCGAGGCGGTGCCCAGACAAGTTTTTTGCGGCGGCAAAAAACTTAGTCGCGGGAGATTCTCGTATCCCGCTCAAATTTTGCGAACAAAATTTGAGCGAGGCTCGCCAAAGGCGGCCCGCTCAGACATCATAATCAATGACTGGTTTTGTTTATATCCTTAAAAGTGCATCTGATGGGAAGACTTATGTTGGTTCAACCAACAATCTTGATCGTCGTTTAAAGCAGCATAATTCTGGTCGAGTAAAATCAACTAAGTATAAAATTCCGCTCAAGGTTTTGTTTGTTGAAGAATTTGCAACTTTATCTGAGGCGAGAAAAAGGGAAGTATGGTGGAAAAGCGGAGCTGGCAGAGATAAACTTAAAGAGTATTTCGTAGGCCTTCTAAAACAGCAAAAATAGATAATTAAAATTTATTTTGTGGAAAAATTTAAAAATAATAACGAAGAAGTTTCGCAGAGGCTTCCTGATAAGGAAGCGCAGGAGCTTATCGCCGAAAAAATAGATGTTAGCGAAATAGAGAAAAAGCTTGAAGGCAAAGCTCCTTTTTCGGGGACCGTAGAAACTTTAGCGAGGCTTGTTGTGGAGTTGGGCGACAAGATTCCTAAATACGATACTATCATCAGCGATGACGCGAGCGCCCGTTTAGTTTCTCTTTTGATGCGGAAGATAATCAATATTAAAAAAGAAGAAGCTGGAGAAAAACCAGTTGAGACTTATTTTATTGCGGGAGGCCGGCACGACGATAACCCCGAGGTTTATGAATATATAAATAAATTTATTGAATCAAAAAAAGACAATCTTAAAAATACATTATTGGTTACTGAATACATATACTTTGGAGAAGGTATGTTAAATTTGGTCAGAATTTTAGAACAGAACAAAATAAAATTTGATATTGCGGCTGTTTCAACGCAGGTTACGCCAAGAATTTACGATCGCCGGATTTCAAAACATCTTTATTACGGAGAAGCTGGCGGCAGAGAAGCAGAAAACCTTAAGGGCCCAGATAATTTTTATAACAAAGAAAATATTTCAGGAGTAAAAAAAGTTAATGCCGCCCCAGATATTATTCACCCAGTTGTCTATCTGGATGCTGATAAAGAAAAAATGAAAGAAGCGCGCAATGATATAGACTTTCTCGCCGGCGAGTTTGCGAAATTAGTTTAGCCGAAACTGCCCCTTAGTTATTTTTTAACCTGCCGTTTTTCAGTTATAATTTTTTTATATAAATCCACAAATTTAGCGATGGTATTTTTAACATCGTGATATTGAATGGCCTTGAAACTGTTTTCGCCCATTTCTTTAAGGCGTTTTTTATCGGATAAAATTTTTATTATTTTATCCGCTAAATCGTTTTCGTTCATTTTAAATAAATAACCGTTGTAGCCGTCTTTGACTAGTTCGGGCAGCGCCACGGCGTTTGCTGCTATTACCGGCAGACCTTCCGCCATCGCCTCCATCACCGAGAGGCCTTGGAGCTCTGCCGTTCCCGTACCCATATAAACATCGGCAAGACTGTAGATTCTGTCCAGATCGCCGTCATCCATCCGGCCAGTAAAAATGACTTTATTTTCTATGCCTAATTTATTCGCTAAATCTTTAAACTCCTGCTCATTCTTTCCGCTGCCGACCAGTATTAACTGAATAGGCGTTCTTCGCAAAACAATCGCCGCGGCTTTTAATAAAGTGTCTATATTTTTATCAACTTCAATTCTGCCAACAAATAAAAGCGCTGGGATATTCCGGTTTATTTTGTATTTAGCTATCAAATCTTTGTCGGGTGGGAATTTTTTAAATCGGCTTAAATCTATTCCGTTTGAGATCGCCGCCATTTTATTTTTAAGGCCGATTTTTTTGAGCAAATCTATCGCTGCCTGCGAAGGAGAGGTAACAAAATCAAGCTTGCTATAAACTTTTTTAAAATCGCTCCACATCAGTTTTCTTACGTCGTCGTGAGCGAATTCCGGGACATATTGAAGCAGGTTTTCGGGCATAAAATGGTTTGTGCCGATAATAGGAACGCCGGTTTTTCTGGCGATTTTTAAAAGTGTTCTGCCAAGAGCGAAATGATTTTGGATATGGATAATATCAGGATCAAACTCTTTTATTTTTTTCGTGAGTTTAATCCGCAGGCCGTTTTGGTAAACAAAGCGGAAGTAAGGATGAATAATTTTTAAAGGTATTGATTTTAGGCGGAAAATTTCAAATCCGGTTTCGTCTTTTTCGATCTCATCTTTAAATTTCGTGTTTGGCGCGATAACCAGGACTTTATGGCCAGCTTTTGTAAGGCCGCGGGCAAGCCGTTCGGTGAAGGTGGCGGAACCGTTAACGTCGGGAGGATAAGTTTCGTTTGATAAGACCACTCTAAGATGTTTATCCATAAAATAATTTTAACAAATTAAATTTAAAAAGGAATTTTGTTTAGTGTTTTTATTTGTTAAAATAAAATTAATGATTATATATTTGGGCGCCGACCATCGCGGTTTTGAGACAAAAAAATATTTAAAGGGCATTTTGGAAGAAAGAGGGTATAAAGTTTTTGATTTAGGCGCTTATAAATACCAAAAAGATGATGATTATCCGGAATTTGCCGCCAAGGTCGCTAATAAAATTGGTCAAAAAAATGGGGACAAGGGGATTGTTATTTGCGGTTCCGGCGTTGGCGTTGATGTTGTCGCCAATAAATTTAAAGGAGTGAGGTCGGCTTTCGGACTTTCAGAGGCTCAGGTTAAGGCGGCGCGCTCCGATGACGATACAAACGTCTTAAGTCTGGCGGCGGATTTTACCGGGAAAAGCAAAGCGGCTAAGCTGGCGCTGGCTTTTTTGAATACGCGCTTTAAAAGCGCTCCACGTTTCCGGAGGCGGCTTAAAAAAATATCAGCGATTGAAAACGCGTAAATCGTTTATCCACAGCCATAGGGCTTTTCAGATTAAAATATGTTAATATAAAGGTATGGATAACCAAAATCAAAATTATATGCCGGGTCAAAACCAGATGGCCGGCCAGCCGCAAGGCAACGGCGTTCCCCTTGTTCCTCCGCCTCCGAGCGTTAAGGTCAGGACGATGGAATCGGACTATAAGTCAACAACTGAAAGCGGTGGTCAGCCGCCCGTTCCGGAAAAAGTGGTCGTTCCTCCTGTTGATCCGAACGTCAAGTTCTCTAATTTTAATACGCCTCCAAAAGAGCCTACTTTCCAACCGTCAGTAAAATCTTCAAGCGTTCAACCTTCGGTTCCTCCAACCAACATTGCCAAAAAGAAATCGCCAATCGTTTTAATAATAATTTTATTGGTTATTATTGTTTTAGGTGTGGGCGGATATTTCGGCTATTCTTATTTCTTTGCTCAACCTTCGGCTCCGGCCGCTCCGGCTTCTTTACCCGCTCCTACTCCTGCTCCAACGCCGGCTCCTGCCGCTGTCCCGATCTCTACTCCTGCCGCTCCTTCGCTTATTCACCAATCTTTCTTCAAGACGCCAGCCGATCAAACCGTTTCGCTTAGCTTTGATCCGACTGCCGGTTTGCTTGGTTACAAAACCGCTTTAGCGACGGTTATCCCTTCCAACGCGACATCCGGGCTTTATGAGGTGGTAGTAAAAGATAATAGCGGCAACTCTTTGGGCGCTTCAACTATACTGCCAATTATTACCTCTTCAATATCTTCCAGTTCAATTGCCACTGATTTCCAGCCGGATATAACAGTTTTTCTTTATAAAGACAGCAACGGGATTTGGCCTGGATACATTTTGGCATTAAATTCAACGACAAGCGCCTCAACGTCAACAAGCGCAACCTCTTCAATGGCTGTCGTCAAAGCTTCGATGGCTAGTTTGGAATCAGCCGCTGATTTGCCTAATTTTTATCTTGCTGATTCGGGGACATTCGGAGCTTTTAAGGACGGTAAACTTGGAACTCAGGCTACCCGCTACGCTGTTTCCACTAACAAAGATGCGTTTAATTACGGCTTTTTCGGAAATTACTTAGTCTTGAGCGATTCTTATAACGGTCTTAAGGCGGCCGTGACGCATTTAGGGCTTTAATAAATCCCGTTAAAAGTTCAGTTAAATTATTAATTATTGCCCAATCTATAAGAGAACATGCCTCCGGCTTAGTTTTGTCTCAAACTATTCGTTCTTCTTAAACTTCTAAGCGGAATAAATATTTGATTTATAAAAACAAGAGCGGCTTCGGAGCCGCTCTTTTGTTGACTGCAAAATTATAGCGAGCTATCATTCTAATAGTTAATTTAAATTATCTAAAAGGAGGATTAAGTGAGTAAACATTCGGAATTTGAAAATTTTCTTGATGATTTAAAAAAGAAAAACCCTAAATTAGCTGAAAAAATGGAGAAACTTTATAAAGTAAATTTAGATTTTTTTAAGCAATCTCCCGTTTTTTGTCCTAATTGCGGAAAAGAAAACCCGATCTATTTATGGGTTTTTATTCAGGATGTTGAAAAATTATACGTCAAACCAGCGGGAGATCCCGTCTCAAGCGAACTTGACGACGAAAGATGTCATCTGATTTGCCCGAATTGCAATAGCGAGATAAGCATTTATCATCATCCTCAAAAGATTAGCGTTCTAAGTTCTATCCAGTTTTTAGGTAGAGAAAAGCTGTTTGCTAAAGTCATCAAAAGAGAAAAACCAGTATTATAATTTAGCCCCGGCATAATGCCGGGGCGCTTTTATCTTTTATATCGTTAGAAAATCAAAACACATCTTTCCGACCGAAAGATTGTTAAGTAGATTGATTTGATAATTAATATGATTAAGCATTGTTCTTAAATTTTCTAACGGGATTTATAGGTTTGCCAGCATTGTTTTTTTGTGTTATTTTTACATAGAAAATTATTTATGGTGGCTATGGTGTAATGGCAGCACTAGAGTCTGTGGCACTCTCGGTTCGGGTTCAAATCCCGATAGCCACCCCATCGTTAGTTTTTTTCCGAACACCTTTTATTTAAGCTATAAAATCAGTTCTAACTTGTTATACTTTTAGTATGGAATTTTTTGATGAAAACGAATGGAAAGAAAAAATAAAAGACCCGCTTTGGTATATAGAGGTTCCTATGTTTATAGAAAAACTTCTAAAACTAAGAAATCAAGATGAAAATCAATATAAAGCAACGATAGAAGAAATATATAATTTTTTTGAAAAACAACTTATTTCAGGAAACGTTTTTTTGGGTAGCGTTATAAAAGATTTTGATAACGATAGACGAGAGATAGATACAATTGTTATTCATCATACCCACAACGAAAAAGGAATGGCTAATGAACGATTGTCCGCTATGGAATTATTACGACTTTACGCTCCTTATTTTGCAACTACCCGCGATGAGATTATTAAAGGCAAAGCAATATACTCCGGTCATTTTAGAGATGGCAAACAAGTTTTTTATTCATATCATTGGATAATTAGAAAAGACGGAAGATCTGAACGGTTGCTCAATGATAATGAAATAGGTTGGCACGCAGGAAAATGGGATGTAAATTGTCGGAGCATTGCGATTGTTTTTGACGGAGATTATGAAAATAGAACTCCGTCCGAAATAGAACTAAAATCAGCAGCAAATTTGATCAAAGAGAAATATCCAGCAATCAAGAAGAATATGGTTGTTGGTCATAGAGAAGTAAACCCCAAAACAACCTGTCCCTCAAATTTATTTTTATCTAAGAATGTTAAAACGGGCTGGAAAGAAGACCTATTGGCTTTGCTGTAGATCCGGCGTATATATCGTAGCGTCATTTATCTCTTCAAAAACCTCCCTCACTTCCTCTACGACGACACCCAGAATTTTGCGAAATAAAAAAGCGGGTGATTGGCCCGCTAATAAAATAACTTATTACTTTTCCCAGCAAATCTCAATAATGAATTTTCCCAGCCACGGCTCATGACTTGAATAATCAATCATTTCCAGTTTATCTTCTTTAATAACTACGACAAACCCCTGTTTTTCAAGTTTTTTTATGGCCAATGGCAATATTGAATTTTTGAATTTTTGTCCATAAAAATTACCGGTAAATCTTTGCTCATAAGCTATAGATAGAGAAAGAAATCCTCTGCTGGCCGCCTTTTCTACTTCAACATTAAGTTCGTTGAACAGTTTCTCGGCCTGCTCTTTTATTTCGGCGATTCGTTCTTTCTCAAACTTTTTTTCTGATTTGATCTTTTGCGCTGTATGTCGCATGGCTATTTTGGCAGCTTGTTTTGCGGTAACCATATCACACCCCTTTTTTTGAGTTTTCATAAAACTAGTTAAATAGTAGTAGGAAAATTTTACGCTGTCAATAAAAATTATATGACAATAATTTTTTAATTAATGAAATCTTTATTATTTTAAAAAAGAGGATTAGAATGATAGTAAATTGTTATGGAAAATTTTAAAGAAAATTTTTCTACCGAAGATAACGAAACCCCAAAAAGGGTGAGAGTGCAATATTTAGCCGCGCCAATTGGAGCTGATCCTCGCACCCATATTTACGAAGCTGAATACGACCATTATAAAAATGGCGTTTCTAAACTGGTTCCGGGTAGCGTTAAAGACTTGGGCCCCATCAACGAAGAAGAAAAAGAAAAATTTAAATCGGAGAGGGATAAGGAAGATGAAGCCAAAAAGGCAGCTTGAAATACTTTTCAATGGAAATAATAGACGGCAAAAAAATCGCCGCTGAAATTATTGGCGAGCTGGCAAAAAAGCCGAAAATAAAAAAATATTTCGCGGCTTTTTTGGTTGGAGATAATGAAGCTTCCTTCGGTTTTTTAAAACTTAAAGAAAAAACAGCCAAAGAATTAGGAATTGATTTTCGGGTCTATAGGTTTCCTGATGATATTAAAAATGGCGAACTTCGGGAAAAAATCGGGATAATTTCGGGACACAAAAATTGCGGCGGCGCGATTTTACAGCTTCCGTTGCCGGGACACCTAAACCCTTATTACGCCT
>JAMDBA010000078.1 GCA_023484365.1 Patescibacteria group bacterium | reverse complement strand
TATCCAGAGAAACGCTTAAATTTTTTACGCTTAAAATAGGTTCGTTCATATATTTTTTATTATAGCATGCGCGTCAAGTTTATCCCCGCGCCTTCCCAGAATCACCCGCGCAGATTACTGCGAAGATGAATGGTATTATACAAATCATTCCTGCTAGGTCTAATACCTAATGGAAAGGTTGAGCTAAAAAAATCAATCACGCTCTGCCCGCTAAATTATTTCTTATTGCTATTTTAATACAACTGCGGAATACAGCTCCCGGGAACAAGATGCCAAGTAGGATAATAATTAAACAAAGAGCCGGAATAATTATTCGCCGGCGAAGTTGAGGTGGGCTGGCTTGATGTTGATAAAGCCGAAACGGCAGAACTAGAAGAAGCGCTTTTTAATTGTTGAGAAAGAGCGGCGACTTGCTCCTGAAGCAGGACAATCAAACTTTGAAGCGTAGAATAATAAACCGTTTGGAGCGATTCGTAGTTGCTCGCCGCGGCAAAACTGAGGTTGGCGATAACCAAAAATCCTATTATAAAAGCGATTAAAATTATTTTTTTAATAACCACCGTTTAATTTTACCCTATTCTGCCCCCTATCTCCAAGCGCTGCTTCCTAAATTATATCTCTTATTTTAATGGGGCTTTTCGGCATTATAAATATTCTGAATTTGAGAAGCGGTCATCGCATAATCTGTAATAAAAGGTTCATCTAAGTAGCCATCCATATAATCACTCAATAATCCGCTAAATTCTGGGCTACCTCCCACCTCTAATGGTATGGCAACAGTAGTATTTAGAGTTACAGCTTTTGAGCTGATTAATTGGCCATTATAATAAAGATATATATTACCGTTTCCATCATAAACCCCTACTAGAAAAGACCATTTATTCAAAGGAATAGCTTGTGTTGTCACCATGTCATTTGAGTATACTGCGAGGTCGGCAGCTCCGTATGTTAAGCCGATGCCGATATCAGTTAACACAAACATCTGATTTGTAGAAGCGCTCCCGTAACCGATAAGCACATATTCACCGTTTGAACTATTCGGTGTGCTCGTGGGATAAACCCATATACCCATAGTACGAGGCGAAGCTCCAAGAGGCGTTGTGCTTGCATTAGATGTTGCGTATAAATAACCTGTACCACTATTAGAAAAAGCATAAGCCTGCCCCAAAACTCCATTTGCAAAACTAGGCAAAGGCGATCCGCTTAAAGTAAAATTATTCGCATTTGCCGAACCGTCGTTTCCGTTTCCGTCAAACTTCCAAACTCCGACAATTACTCGCGTCATTGTTGATAATGTTAATTTATTGCCAATCTCATACATAAAGTTAACCGGTCCGCCGTCGGAAGCTTCTTGAGAGGCATATTTTATTGATTCCAAAACAGCGGTTAATTCAAAATTGCCGTTGCCGTCTGTAATATAAGTGTAATAGAGCCCCGAAGAAGTGCTGTTAGTGGGATCTTTAGGAAGACTTCCTAAGGGAGTGCCGGAAGAAGTTGATGCCAGTCTTACAGGAAGCCAGCCGGTGCCGTCGGTTTTTACTAAAGAAGTTGTTGAGACGCAATTATAAGTATAGCCGGAAGGAAGAGCCGGCAGACTTAAATCTTCGCAGGTTGAAGAAGCGGTATCGGGAAGAGAAACATAAACAACGGAAGATGTTCCCAGAAATCCCGTTCCTCCCGAGTCTACTAAGTAGATATTAACAGCCGAGTTAATGCTAGCCATATCGGACAACCTTTGGGAATCCCTTCCTTGAGCCATTAGTTCAGAAGGGTTAAGGGTTAAAACTACCACGACAGCCAAAATAACTAATATGGCTATGACAATTAATAGCTCAATTAAGGTAAACGAGGAGCGGCCGTTTCTGGCATTCATAGATGATATTTACAAATTATAGCAAAATTAAAAGGGAAGTATAGCGCTAATATTATTTTATTTTTCCTTTAAAACCTCTATTTCTCCCTCTATAAAATTATCTAAATCGCCGCCTAAAACATCGTCAACCTGCGCCGTTTCTATCTCGGTGCGATGATCTTTAACCATTTTATATGGGTTTAAAACGTAAGAGCGGATTTGATTGCCCCATTCCGGCTTTACTTTTGTTCTTAAATTGCCGAGTTCTTCTGTTTGGTTTTTTTCCATTAATTGAAAAAGTTTTGCTTTAAGCAAACTTAAGACTCTCTCACGGTTCTGAAGCTGTGAGCGCTCCGCCTGCGAAGAAACCGTGATGCCGGTCGGAATATGGGTTCCCCTTACCGCTGTCTCCACTTTATTTACGTTCTGGCCGCCCGGACCGGAAGAACGGTAAAAATCCCATTTAAGGTCGCTTTCAGGAATATTTATTTTTGATTCTTCTAAATCGGGCAACTCCGGCACGACTTCAACCAAAGCGAAAGATGTATGCCTTAACTTTTTGGCCGAAAAGGGAGAAATCCTTACCAGACGGTGGACGCCGGACTCATTTTTTAAATAGCCATAAACCCAATCACCGGAAATCGCCATCGTCCGGCGATTCGGGCTGTCGTCAAGAGTTTTAGTTTTCCAGCCGCGCATCGCGGCGTATTTTTCGTACATCTCAAAAAGCATTTTCGCCCAATCTTCAGCGTCTTCACCGCCGGCGCCGGGAAAAATTGAAATCGTTGCCGGCTGTTTGTCGTATCGGCCGGTAAAAAGATTCTCTAACTCTAAATTTCTAAATTTTCGCAAAATTTCAAAATACAAATCCTCTTTAAAATTATTCTTAAGTTCGTTAATTCCATTTTCAATTTCATCAAAACGTTTTATTAAATCTTTGAGCTCGCCTAATTTTTTTAATTTTTCATCAGCAATCTGCCGATCCTTCCAAAAATCAGTATTGCTCAAGTCAGCCGTTAGTTTTTCTATTTCTTTATTTTTTGAGACCAAGTCAAAGCCGCCCCGCTAAGCGGGGCAACGCTTCTTCTAATTCTTTTAACTTTTGCGCTTCTTCTTTTAATTCCATTATAATTTTCTATTTTATTAATTATGAAAAAAATTAAGGAAAAAATAAAGCGTTCCATTAGCGGAACGCTTTTAAATAAATTTATTTATCTAAACCAAGAACCAACCTGACTGCTTCGGCTGTTTCGGGCGGAGCCAGTTTGCCGTCGCTTTCGCGGAAATTAAGGTCGTATTTCTCCTTCCCCTTTTCAGTAATAACATAAGCATCTTTTTCTCCTCGAACCCTCTTGAGATAACCCTCCCCGCGCAACGCTGCCGCGGCCAGCTTTTCCAGCTTTGAGCCGTGCTTTAGGCTTAAGTGCTTAATCATCTTTACCTCGTGGTCGTTGATAACATCCCTTACGTCGCAATGCGGCCTGCTTGTGTCGGTGTAAGCGTTTCTTAAAACTCTTACCACTTCGCCGAGAAAATCATCAAATCCTTCTTTTGCTTTTCTTTTAAACTCAATCATTTTTTGCTGAGAAAACATTCCCCAGACTTTTTGCGTGTCAGCCATCTTTTCCTCCTTGGCTATTGAATTTATCTTGTTTCCAAATGCTAACTAATATAATAACAAACTGTTATTGCTTGTCAACCTCGCTAAAAACCGGATGAATTTGATTATTTAACGGGATAAATCTCTAAAATTTTATTTCTTGATTTAATGCCGGATACAATCCTTACGCTTGAAAGTGATACTTTAAAATAATCGGCGGCTAATTTTACGAGCGCTTCATTGGCCCGCCCTTCTTTGGCCGGCCCACTGACGCCCGCAACGAAAAATCGGCCAGAAAAAGATTGGCCTCCAGGGATTAAAAAACTGTCAATCTCTTCAAATCTTTCTTTTTTTGCGCTTGGCTTTACTTTGACAAAAATCATCATCGCGCATCTTTGCGGCTTAGTTCAAAATCCATTGAATCATATCGCGGAGTCAAGCAAAACCTTTTTATATTGTTTCAATTTCTTTTCGCGTTTCATTGCTTAATTACAGCTAAAAAACCTCTGCGGTGGGAGTTATTTTTTTTTATCGTAATCGGAAAAATAATATTTAAAATAAGTCAAAAGATAACGCCCCTCTACGCGGAAAATGCCGTTCGTTAAATATCTTCTTGGCGATGATTTTACGCGCAAAATAGGATCAAAAACTACCTTTCCCACCCGGCGGGAAATCAGCATCGCCGTCGCCGTGTCGTCTCCCCAAAATTTTAAAAGCGGCAAACCGCCGATTTTTTCAATGGTTTCGCGCGGCGCGGCAAAATTACCGCCAATAATCACTCCCGTTTTCCGACCGAAGAAAAAAGGTAAAATTTTATCCAGTCGCGGCAATATCACAACCCACAAAAGCCAATCTATAGCTTTAATAAAAGGATTTTTAAAACCCAAATCATAAGGACCGGAAACGGCGGCGGCGCCGGTTTGATTTAAAACCTTGTTTATCCGGCTAAGCCAATCGGGAGCAGGAACGCAATCGGCGTCTAAGAAAGCGACTATTTTACCCCTGCTTTCTTCAAATCCTTTTTGCCGAGTAAAATTAGTACCCTCCGTTTTTTCAAAAAAAACCTTAGCGCCAGCCTCTCTGGCAATTTCAGCAGTTTTGTCGGACGAGCCGTTGTCAACCACTATAACTTCAAAATTATCAACGTCTTGTTTCTTGGCGGCCGAAACAGTCTCTTTAATGATGCCGGCTTCGTTCCGCGCGGGAATTATAATAGAAAATTTTGGCTGATTTTGATTATTCATTTAACTTATTTATTATTGTATCTTTTTTTTAAATATTTAGCTATTAAAATAAATATATTAATCGCGATTTGCAATTAAATCGCCTAAAATTATAATCAAAATAATAAGTCCCGTTAGAAAATTTAAGAGCAATGTTTAATCATATAAATTATCAAACCAACTTATTTAGTAGTCTTTCCGTCGGAAAGATGTATTTTGATTTTCTAACGGGATGAAAACTAAACCGAAAATTAGCTTTGTTGTTCCGGCGCATAATGAAGAAAACTATATTGGCAATTGCCTTGATTCGGTGCTTAAAGAAATTTCCAGGGAAAATTTGCCGGCGGAAATAATCGTCGTTAATAATAATAGTTCCGATAATACCAAAAAAATAGTTTCCGCTTACCCCAATGTTAAGCTTGTCAACGAACCCGTAATGGGCGTCCCGCGGGCGCGTCAGCGAGGATTTTTAGAATCACAAGCGCCGTTGGTTTGCTTTGTTGACGCCGACACCAAAATGCCCCCTGGCTGGCTCAAAACAGCCGTCAAGGAATTTTCTAAAAATCCAAAATTGGTTTGTCTTAGCGGTCCGCAGAAATTTTACGACACCTCCAAACTTATGGCGCCGGCAATAAAATACTACCACCTAATGATGTATACGACTTACATTATTATGCGCCACGTGCTCAGGGTCACATCAATGATTCAAGGAGGTAATTTTATAGTTAGACGAAATGCCCTTTTAAAGATCGGCGGCTTTAGCCATCATTTTGATTTCTACGGCGAAGAAACAGACACGGCCGTGCGGCTCCATAAAGTCGGAGACGTAAAATTTTCCCTCCAATTGCCGATTGAATCATCCGCCAGAAGGTTCGCCAAAGAAGGATTCGCCGTTATTTCCTGGCGCTATGCCATTGAATACTTTTGGGTGATAATGTTTAAGAAACCCTTTCATAAAGAATATATTGCCGATATTAGATTCAATCAGAATCAGAAATTTAAAATGTTTGATTCCAAAAAATTAAAAAGTCGGACGGCGACGACAAGCAGAAAATAACGGTATGAATATTATTTCTAAAATAAGGTTTTGGCTGCTCTTGCTGGGCGATATTTTAATGCTTTATATTTCTTTGATCGCGGCCCTTTTTGTGCGCTACGACATAAATTTTTATGACGAATTAATCCGGTACCACTTAATCCCCTTCAGTATAATTTTCGCCGTCTGGATAATCATATTTTATATTGCCGGGCTTTATAATCCCGTCAAACTCAGAAATAATCGGGAGTTTTTAAAAATTTTATTCTTCTCAATGGCGGTAAACGCCTTCCTGAGCGTTTCCTTTTTCTATTTGATTCCCAGCTTCCACATAGCGCCAAAAACCAATTTATTTTTATTCATTATAATATTTTCCATAATAGAATTTTTATGGCGGCGGTTCTACAACATTTATTCCGTCCCCGGAGAAGCGTTTTATAAAATTGCTTTGCTTGGCGACAGCCAAACAACTCAAGAAATAAATAGTTTCATAAAATCAAATCCTCAGCTTGGCTACGAAATAAAAGTTTGGCTTAAAGAGGGACTTAAAGACAAAGAAATTAAGCGCATTCATCAAATAATAATTGAAAACAATATTAATTTAATAGTTATTCCTTTTCATTTAAAAAAAGACGAAGAGGGGGCGTCTATTTTTTACGAACTCCTGGGAATGGGAATAGAGGTTTGGGATTTGCCAAAGCTCTACGAAGAAATTTTTCAAAAATTGCCGCTAGCCGAACTTGAGGAATCCTGGTTTCTGGAAAACCTAAGCGGCCGGATAAAATTTTACGACAACCTAAAGCGAGGATTTGAGTTTATTTTATCTCTGGTTTTGCTTATAGTATTATTGCCTCTTGAAATTTTAATAGCTTTAATTATAAAGATAACTTCCCGAGGGCCGATTATTTACAGACAAAAACGCGTCGGCGAGCTAGATCAGGAATTCTACCTTTATAAATTCCGGACGATGGCGGAAAACGCCGAAGCCGACGGTCCCCAGTGGGCGCAGAAAAACGACAAAAGAATCACCTTGTTTGGCAAAGTTTTGAGATACTCCCATTTGGACGAACTCCCTCAATTAATCAACATAATAAAAGGCGAAGTTTCCTTTGTTGGTCCCCGGCCGGAACGGCCAGAGTTTGTGACGGAGCTTGAAAAAAAGGTTCCTTACTACAGGATAAGACACCTGGTCAAGCCGGGCATAACAGGCTGGGCGCAAGTTAATTACCGCTACGGCGCTTCGGTCGCCGACTCCGAAGAAAAATTAAGGTTTGATCTTTTTTATCTAAAAAACCGTTCGTTGTTTTTGGATATGATAATTATTTTGCGGACTTTAAAGTTTTTCTTCGTCAACGAAAAATGAATCCTGTAGTAGAATTTTGATTAATAATTATGTTTTATGTTTATATCATACAAAGCAAGAAAAATAGCGAGCTTTATATCGGTTATACTTCAGATTTAAAAAATATATTATTAAAACACAATCAAGGATTGAACTTATTTACTAAAAAATATATGCCTTGGCAATTAATTTATTACGAGGCTTGTATCCAAAAAAGCGACGCTGTTAGGCGAGGGCATTATCTAAAGACAACACAAGAAAGAAGATTAATAAAAAGGAGGATAAAAGACTATTTATTCAAGTCTAAAATAGCTTATCAAAATTTCACTACAGGATGAAGATTGTCATAACCGGCGGAGCTGGATTTATTGGCAGCCATATAGTTGACGCTTATTTAGCCAAAGGCCACAAAGTAGTAATTATTGATAATCTTACCACCGGCTCAAAGAAAAACATCAATCCGAAAGCCAAGTTTTATCTTGCCGACATTAGGGATTTTAAAAAGATAAAAAATATTTTAGAAAAAGAAAAACCGCAAATTATAAATCATCACGCAGCCGTCGCCCAGGTTGCTAATTCTCTTAAAAACCCTCTGTTAACTTTTGAAGTTAATATTATGGGAACGGCAAGCCTGCTCGCGGCAGCCGAAAATATAAAAATAAATAAATTTATTTTTTCTTCTTCGGGGGCGGTATATGGAGACTCAAAAATATTTCCCGTTAAAGAAGAAAGTCCGCTGGAACCTTCTTCCGCCTACGGCACCTCAAAGCTAATCGGTGAAGAACTGATAAAATTTTACAGCAGACGGCAAAGATTTAATTATTTAATTTTCCGTTATGCCAACATCTTTGGGCCGCGGCAAAACCCGAAAAATGAGGCTGGAATTTTTCCTATATTTATCAGCCTGATAAAAAATAACATCCGGCCAACAATATTCGGAAAGCCTGATAAAACGACCAGAGATTATGTCTACGTCGGTGATATCGCCAGAGCAAATATTATTGCGCTTAATAAAGGAAAGAACGCGATTTTTAATTTGGGAAGCGGAAAAGAAACGAGTAATCAGCAAGTTTTTGACGCCATCGCCAAGGAGTTAAATTTTAAGAAAAAACCATTCTATTCATCCTTAAGGCCAGGCGAAATAAAAAGATCCGCTCTTTCAGCCAAAAAAGCTGATAAAATAATTAATTGGATCCCCGAAATTAATGTTAAAAACGGGCTCAAAAAAACCGTTGAATTTTTCAACGGCTAATTTTTGCCAACGCGACAAAAAATACCAACTTCGGTTAAAGCGCCCCCATTTCTTCGGGTGTAAGCATATTCAAACTCTGCTTAACTTTTTTTACCACATCGTCTAACGTCCATTCGGTTTTGATAAGGTAAAAGGCCGGCTCGTCTTTGGCAACGCCCGCCATTATCTGATCGTCGGCGTTTAGGTTGGTCAAAAGGATAATGGGCACCTTTTTTCCCCAGTCGCTCTGTTCCCTTAATTTGCGCATCATAGTCATCCCGTCCATTTTTGGCAAAACGATATCAAGCAAAATTAAATCTGGCTGATAACTTAATGCCGACGAGAGCCCTTTTTCCCCGTCTTCCGCTCCGATGGCCGCGAAGCCTTCCCTGGAAAACTTATCAACCAGATTCTTGAGCATATCCGGCTCATCCTCAACTATTAAAATTTTCTTTGTTTGGTCGGCCATAAATTAATTTATTTTCCTTTTATTAAATTTTGCTTAACCTTCTCAACGACTTCATTGATTGGATGCTCGGTTTTAACAAGATAATCAACCGCTCCCAAACTTAAGGCGTTTTTTATTTCTTCATCTTGGCCTAAATTAGAAAGAACAATAACCGGAATCATTTTCAGCTCCAGATCAGCCTTTAATTCCCCTAAAACCTCAAATCCGCTTTTCTTGGGCAAAATTAGATCAAGAAGAATAAGGTCGGGATTATCTTTTTTCGCCAACGGCATCACTCCTTCGCCGTCCACGGCAACGGAAACGTTAAAATTTTCTTTTTTAAATTTTTCCTCAAGAACTTTTGATAATATTTCTTCGTCTTCAACTATTAAAATCTTCATAGCCTTATTATAGCCTATTTAATAGGCATAGCCAAATAAAAAGTCGTCCCCCGCTCTTTAGAAGAGTCGTATTTAACATAGCCACCCTGGAGCTCTATTAGCGATTTAACGATAAAAAGGCCCAGTCCGCTCCCTTCCGGCCTTATTTTTTGCGCCTCGGGAGAACGATTGAATTTAGTAAAAATCTTTTCTTTATCCTCGGCTGAAATCACCAAGCCGTTATCGTGAACCGAGGTGATATAAAAATTATTTTCATTTTTTAAAGAAACATTTATATTACTTTCGGGGAAGCCGTAAGATATGGCGTTGCTTAAAATATTATTAAAAGCCGCCGCGAATAAAGTTGAGTCAAAAACTGAATCTTTGATTTCTCCCTCAACGGATAAGGTAATTTTTTGATTTTTTTTATCAGCGTCCGGACTAATTGATTTAATAGAAGCGCCAACGACAGAGACGACATTAGAAACGTCCGGATGAATAATCATCTTTCCTGTTTCAATATGGGAAACATTCAAAAGGTCGTTGACTAAATTAATCAAGCGCTGATTGGATTTATATAAATCATTAAGACGCCCTTTTTGGATATCAGTTAAACTTTTATCTTCCTCAAGCATTTCTATCGTCCATTTTATTGAAGAAAGAGGCGTCCGCAGCTGATGCGAAGCGATTGAAATAAACTCATTTTTGGAACGATCAATCTGTTTTTGCTTGGTAATATCCATTTCTACGCCGACAAAATATTTAACATCCCCATTTTCGTCAATAACGGGTGAAATATGGAGTTCCACCTCGTAGCTCTCGCCATCCTTGCGCTTATTGGTAAGTTCGGCGCCAAAAGGCTGCTTTTTATCTTTAATAGTCTCCCACATTTCCTGGTAAAATTCTTTCGGCATTTGATTACCCCAAAGCGAAGGCCTCTTGCCTATTATTTCTTCTTTCAAATAGCCGGAAAAAGTTTCCGCCGCTTTATTAACATAAATTATGTATCCGTCCTGATCGGTAATAATCACGCTGTCAGACGCGCCTTCAATAGCCATTTTAAATTTTTCCAAATCACTGGTTCTTTCTTTTACTTTTTCTTCAAGGCTTAAAGCTAATTCTTTGTATTTAAAATGTGATTCTTTTAGCTGGATTATCATTAAATCTACCATCCGTGATAATTCTCCGGTCTCATCTTTATCCGATGTTCCGACTTTTTTATCAAGGTCCCCCGCGGCGATTACTTTTAGTCCTTCACCAAGTTTCTCAATTGGATCGGATATTGATTTAGAAACAGCAAGAATGACGACACCGACCGCCAAAAATTCTACGGCACCGACAAACAAGACAATGTCCGTCAATTTAGAAAGGATAGACTGGCTAAGATAGAATTTAATATTAGTAAAAATAGTGGCAACAATAAAAACCACCGGGATAAAATTGATTATCAGGAATGTTAAAAATATTTTGAACCTGATTTTCATTAAGCGATATTAAAAATTGATTCGATATTATTAAAATCAAAACAAATCCCCATCAAGGAAAACCCTATTCCAGTAATTAAAAATATAATCGCGGACGCTAAAGACATCGCCCCGCTTATTCCTAAAATATCAATATCAAAATACAGCATTTTAATATTTAACGCGTATCCTAAAATCGCCAATAAGCCAGAAAGGCCAACTATGACTCCGCCTATAAGTATCACTATCCTGATCCATTTTATCTTAAACATAGCCGCCAGCCCCACTAGCGCAATAATAAAAAAACTAAAAGCTGTCACAGCTGACATCCTCACCAAACTGGCCGATTTACCGATAAAAATATTTTCGGCGTCAACGGGTATTCCGAAAATTTTTTCAGCGACGTAAAATGTTACAAAAAGAATGATAGAAAGAGCGGCGGCGGGCAAAATAAGCAACGCAAAATCAATGTTTTTATGATCGGCGTGAATAATCTCGTAAACAGAAAAATAAATCAATCCGACCATAATAAACGAAAGAGCGCTGGTAAATCTCATTTGATGCGAACTAGGAAAAATATTCAATAAAATAGGATGGCTAAGATACCAATCAATCGCCCCAAATATCCCGCCGGCGATAATTAAAACTGTTATTATAGCTTCTTTTGATTTGCAATTGCATTTCATATTAAAAATTATTGCGATATATCGCCGATATTATCAGCTATATATTTTTTCATTTTATCAACGCGATCCTTTATCTTATTGACGACAAAAATTATCTCGTTGACGCTGGGATCTGATTTGTCGTATTTCTTCATTTTCTCGCCGACTTTACCGATGTCTTCATTTATCATATTAAAAGCGTTAACCACATCCCGCTCGGCTATAACAGTCCTTCTACCGACGGCGGATTTACGGAAACGATAAATCATAATTACCCAAGAAAAAATAAGAAGCAAGATTAAAATTAGTCCCGCGAAAAACCAAAACTGGGTTACCGCTATGCCGCCAATTAAGAAAAGCGGTTTTGATTCAACCGTGATTTGAACAGGTTTTGTCGGATAACTGCTCGCCCCATCTGGATTTGTTTCAATAACGCTAATCGTATAATTACCTTCGGTAATAGTTTTATCAATTTTTATTTCCCAATGCCCCAAAGCGTCAGATTGAACCTTTTCAGTATCTACTTCCTGATTGTTGCTGTTTACCAGATGAGATTCAATATAATCCATCGCCGCCGCCTGGCCGGAAATAAAAATAGGATTCCCCAAAATAACCGAAGCGGAATAAAAATTAATGGTCGGCGGTTCAATCGGCAGGATGTTAAACTGAAGACTGTCCTCAATACTGTTTCCCGCTAGGTCAACCGCTCTGACTGTTAATTGATGCGCTCCTAAAGATTGAGGAGGTAAAATCAAACTCGTTGAAGCGGTTTGCGCTATTTGCTGGCCGTCAACAATAATTAAGTAATCCGCGATTCCCGATAAGCTGTCGCTTGTTTGAAAGCTGATATCCGGAGAAGGATTCTGGGAAGAAGTCGCGTTTATTTTTATCTTGAAAGGCAAAGGAGCGGTCGTATCCAAAGAAATTTTATAATAAGTAGCCGGTCCCCAGCCGATATTATTTTTAAACTGCACTCTTATATAATGAATACCTTCATTTAACACTCCAAAATCTTTTCCGTTAACCAAAACTTTTTCCGGCGTACCGACGTTTGATTCGGGCCCCTGCGTCAGCCTGGCAGAAACTTGGCTGACGTCAGGCGGTAAGTCCCACAGCGCAACGACATCGCCTACCTGGCTATACCAAGACGTCTGATCGGGATAAAGAGAAACTTTAACGACGGGCGCTATCGGAAGTTTCGCGGACGATATCGCCGGCCGAGTTACCTGCTGTGGAATTTCAACTGCCGGTGCGGGAATAACGGCCGTAGATACCCCCACGCTTGCGTTCTTAATAGTAGAAAGAACATTTGTTCCGCTGCCATCGGCTGCCGTAACCGCAGCGTTACTTATTGAAATCTGAGCCGTCCCGGAACCAAGCGTCTGGAAATGCAGGCTTATAACTTCAAGCGCTCCTCCCGAAATACCTTGAGACGTTCCCGCAGTAAACGCCAGCGTTCCGCTGGCATTGGAAATCGTCGGACCGTCAAGCCAAAAATTAAAAACAGATGATGATTTGTCCACGTCCAAAAGTTTTAAAGTGTTGGGCGGAAATTTCACAATTGCCTGAGCGGCGTTAATCGGAGCGCCTTGGCTGTCAATTTTTACGTCAACTCTAAAATCGCCGCCGATAGCGGAATTTATCGTGTCGGGAGCGAAATATAAAGTTGCCGCCCTGCTAACCGCCGGAAGAAAAACAAAAACGGAAAAAACAATTAAAATAATGACAAAATTTTTTTGGCAGGAATCAATTGTTTTTTTAATAAATGTCATTTTGTGTTTATAAGTTAATTATACCACGTCATATAATTATTAGAATTTTATTAAGCTCAAAAAAATGCTGAAGTCGGTTATATCAACTTTCCCGTCGCCATTGATATCAAGCGTCGCCCTTAAGGTCGGATCTTTAGAATTCCAACGATAAAGAAATATACTCCAGTCAGAAATCGTTATGGAGCCATCGCCGTTTAAATCGGCTTTTGGATAAGCCAAAGAAGAAACGTTAAATGCCTGGGAATCCGAAAAATCGCTCGCCTGACCCGACGATAAAGAATATCTCGTTTTAACAAAATGATCGCCAACCGACAAAACGCTCGGCGGAATATAAATTGAATAGTAGCCTTTTGAATCTGACTGAGTAGAAGTTGCGATTGCATTGTCAATAAAAGCATCTACTTCGGCGTCAGGGGCGGCATAGCCGGTAATTTCCAAAGGCTGATCTTGACCGATAGAATTATTAACCAAACTAATAGTTGGCGGAATCAGGATGTTTTGAATCGTTATTTCTGTTCCGCCTTGAACGAATTATGAGAAAGCGACTATCCGGCTTTTTGTTCCGTTTTTATCGGTCGCCTGAAGAGCGAAAAGATAATCAGCCTGAGGAAAATAATAAAGAGAAGCCTTAAAAGTCCCGTCGCTATTCACGACAGAATACAAAACTGATGATCCTTCGTATTCGGGAGAAGACGGGAATCTTCTTAGGGCGGAAACTTTGCTCCCCGGATAAGCCTGACCTTCAAAAACCGCGCTGGAAATAGGAGCCGCTCCGTTCAAAGCTAAAGGCGTAACCGTTGAAGGAGGCGGTTGCGAGCTTTGAGCGGCGCTAACCGTAAATGTTTGCGCCGCGGAAGTGCCGCCGCCGGGCGAAGGACTTGTTACGGTAACAGGAAAAGTTCCTGTTGCGGTTAAATCGCTGGTTAGAATCGCTGCTTCAATTTGATTGGCATTGATAAAAGTCATTACTCTGTTGCTTCCATTAAATTTAACTGTGGATGATGAAAGAAAATTACTGCCATTAATTGTCAATGTAAAACCTGAAGAACCGATAAACGTTGACGTCGGAGAAATACTGGTTAATGTCGGAGCGGGATTAACGGATGACACTACAAAGGTTTGCGCTGTTGATGTTCCGCCGCCGGGAGCGGGATTAGCGACGGTTATCGGAAAAGAACCGATTGACGCGACGTCCGAAGATAAAATCTGAGCGGTAAGCTGAGTAGAAGATGAAAATGTAGTTGATCGGCTACTGCCGTTGAAATAAACGGTAGAGGAAGAAATAAAGTTTGAGCCATTTAAAGTCAATGTAAAACCACCCGAGCCAGCGAGCGTGCTTGTAGGAGATATACCCGTTAAAACAGGAACGGGATTATTTGCCGCCACAACCGTAAATGTTTGCGCCGTGGAAGTGCCACCGCTCGGCGAAGGATTTGTTACGGTAATCGGGAAAGTGCCTCCCGTTGTTAAATCGCTTACCAAAATTGAAGCTGTTAATTGAGTTGAGGAAATATAAGTTGTCGCTCTTGGCGAACCGTTGAAATTAACCGTTGAGCTGGCTATAAAATTTGTGCCGTTAACTGTCATCGCAAAACCGGAAGAGCCACTGGTTGTGGAAGTCGGGGAAATTGATATTAAAGTCGGCGTGGGATTGCCGACAGTAATCGTTGGCGAAGAAGCGATGTTCGTTAAATTTCCGGAATCAGAAACGCGGGATTGAGTTGTAAATGTGTAAACACCGAGAGTGCCGGGAGCCATAACTCCGCTCACCCCTCCTCCGCTGCCGTAAGCCACCGTTACCGTTTGCGCGTTCGCGAGCTGCAAAATTCTGGCATTAATAACTCCACCGCCGGGGAAAGTCGCCGATCCGGGACCGGCAAGAATATCATCAACGTAAATATTTGCATGGTTAATTGCGGTATCAGCAACCGACTGCCAAAGGCCATAGCTCAAAATACTGGAACGGGTCAGCGCGCTGATATCTAAAACAATATAAGTCCAGGTATTTGCCCCCAGCGCGGTGTTGATGGCAGCAAGCTGAGGAGTCATCAAATTATTAGCCGAGGAAACAGCAAAAGCGAGATCGCCGCTTTTAACAGAAAGACTGGAATAAATCCAAAATCCAATTTTAGTATAAGCGGACCAATTCACCGCGGAAGATAACCTGTAATATTGCAACTGCTTATTGTTTCTTTGCGCAAGATTTACGCATTCCACCGATGCGCCGCCTTCGTGAAAAATAGTATTGCTTAAAGCGATGCTGCCGCAGCCATTGCCTTTCTGCCAATTAGTCAATGAGTTGGCATTATTTATAACATCCGCGACCATCCCGCCGCTGGCAGTTGCCGTAGTGTATCCGGGAACACCAGAAGCGCCGCCGGGAAAAGATCCGCCGGCAGCCGTCCAGCTAGAAGGAACAGCGATTTCAATACCGCCGGAATCCATCGTCTCCGCCGCCGTAAAAGTGAAATTAAAAGTGTTTCCCGTTGCGCTGGAAACAACGGAATTAGGCGAGACTGTATTTATCCCAGAACCATCAGCCGCAAAAACGCCATTGCTTGCTAAAAACAGGATTAAAGCGGCCGCTATAGGAATAGATTTTTTCATTTTATTGATGGCTGCTTATTTAATTTAATTATAACAGAAAAGAGATAAATATCTTGACCGGCGCTTCGGAATTAAAACAGACGCCTGAAAACGCCGCCGCGACAGGGCTTATTTTAATTTTTATTTATTTAGGCTCTGATAATTCTTTCTCTTCCTTTGCTACCGCATGGACGTAATTACAATAATCGCAATCGGGATCCTGCTCGGGAAGATCACCATCCAAACATTTTTTGGCGTTAGCTATCGCCTTCTCCACCCAGCTATCGTCTCCTTTGTAAGGGACGAGCGTCACCTCAAATTCCAGTTTTCCGTCAAAAGCTTCTTTGTCGGTCTGGCCGTTGCAATAAACAAAATATCCCTGGTCGGAAACCTTGTGTCCGTTTTGCCGCAGCAGCCATTGATAAATTTCCATCTGTCTTTTGTAGCCGTCCTGCCATTCTTTATTAAGCTCGGTTATTTTTTCGTTTTTGCTGGTTGACTTATAATCAACGACAATCAGCTCGCCTTTATCATTCAGCCACACATCATCAACCACGCCGGTGATTATAAAATTAGTCGGTTCGTGCAAATATTGAACGCCGACAAAATTCTCCCGCCACTTATCCATATCTTTGTGCGAAAAAGGCACGGCTTTGATGCCGTACTTTATCATTAAAGGATGCGGCGTTCCTTTGGCGCGATGAATATCAAATTCTTTTTTAAGCAAAGCGTCAACGGCGGAATTTAGACTGAAAGGAAATCCCGGCGGGCGGCCGACGCCCAACCGCCTGTCAAGATAAAAACAGCGCGGGCATTCTATAAAGAGTTCTATCTTAGAGCGGCTGAGTTTGAACGGCTCAACGGAGTCCGAATTATAAACATTTCTCGCTCTTTTAGAATTATAGTATTGAGACATATATATATTATCTTAACGCCGAGATAAAAATTAACAAGAAAAACGCCCCGATATTTATCGGAGCGAAGTTAATTTTTTATTTGAATGTCTGTGACCGCTTTTTCTAATACGGATATAAAATTAGACGCGGTCTTTCTCAGCTTTTCTTTTGTTTTTTCCGGACAGCCGCCACCGTAATTGATAACCCAAGCATTGGTTTCGGCAATCATCTCTTTGAGCTTTTCTGCCGCTTCTTGGAAAATCGCTTTTTTGCGTAACGGTTTTTTGAAAATCAACCCTAGGTCAATAAACAAAATATAAATCTTCCCGTAAAAATCAAGGTAGCCGCAGACGTCCTGATTTGATAAGTTTTTTGGGATTGCTTTTTTAAAATCATTCAAACATCTGTTAATATTTTTTAAAAGATCTTCTAATTTTTCCGCGTCAACAATCATAATGTCCTCCTCCCGGCTTTTAAGTATCTAATTAAAATTATTATTTAATTATTTCAGAATATCAAGACCAAAAAAACACGATTAGGAAGACAAAATAAATCCAGCGCCTCATCAAGAAACGCTGAAAAAAATTATTTGAAAATAGAAACAAACCTCAAGGGATCTACCGAAACACCGTTTATTTTTACCGACAAATGAAGGTGCGGACCGGTGGCGTAGCCGGTTTGTCCGACTAAGCCGATAATCGTTCCCTTGAAAACCTTGCTGCCTTTTTTGGCGATAATTTTGCTCAAATGGAAATAAGCCGAAAAAATTCCGCCGCCGTGGTCAATAATAACCGAATTTCCGTAAATTGGATCGGTGTAAGCTTCTTTAATGATTCCGTCATTAATAGCCGCCACCGCATCCCCGATTTTCGCGCTGAAGTCCACGCCTAAATGGCGGATCATCTCGCGACCCGTCTTCCTTATTTCGCCAAAACGGCTGCCTATATTACGGTTGTTAGAAAGCGGCAGACCGAATGGCTCGTTAAAATAAAAATTTCCGGGACCCGAAGAAAACACGGTATTAAGTTTAGTATCCTGGATATTTAAATCATAAACCAGCCTCTTCGGCGTCACGCCCAGTTTTTTGGGAATACCCAGAACAACCTCCGGAAATTTTCTTGCCGCTACCGTTATTTGCTTTCTAAAAATCTCCCCGCCGGCAAAATTAATAACCAATAAATATCTGCCCGGCTTTTTGGCCGCCGGAATCCCGAAAACCGCAACGTAATCGTTTTTATATTTTGAAAAAGAAACCGGCTGACCGTCAAAATCTGCCGATTGGACTTTCGGACTTCCGCCAGAGAAAAGAACCGCCACCGCGTCGCCCTGTTGCGGCCGGCTGCTTGAAATGCTTAAGTAAGCCGCCGAAGCGCCTGAAAATAAAAACAACATTCCACCAAAAACCGCTAAAACAAAAATAATTTTTTTCATTTATTAAACTTTATATATTAATTATATAATTTAAAATCGCGACAAAATAACCCCTCCCGCCTGAAATGGTTAAAATAAAAAATTAAATAAAGTGGCTGTCTTCGTCCGTCAGCTTCACGTCGTCAACGATAACCGTCAGCTTCAAGACTGCGATTATATTATCTCCAGCTTTTTAAACCAATATTCCCAAACAGGCTCAAGTTTAAGATTTTTTATTTCTTCCTTCTTATACCAGCCGGCCGATTTTGTTTCTCTTTCGTTTCGCTTTGATTCGCCCGAAACGGAACAATGATAAACATACCAGTAGTGGGAAGTTATTCCCCTGCTGCATTTATTCCAGTCCAGCTCTTCTTCAAGCAAAAGCTCTGCTTTTTCAACGTCAAGATTAATTTCTTCCTTGACTTCACGGATAAGCGCCTGCTTTTCGTTTTCGCCTTCATCAACATGTCCGGCAACTCCCGCGAATCCATAAGGAAAAATCGCCCTGTCAATTAAAAGATATTTGCCATCGCGCTCAATAACCGCGCCGACGGAAAAATGCATCTGCTTTCCGTCCGGTGTTTTGCCGATTTTTGGTTCCGGCTCTTTAATTTTCATTTTTTAATATTATCAATAAAATAAAGTTTCGTGAATAAACGCCGCTAAAAATCCCGCAGACATTAATCCGAGAAACAACCTCTCCGAATAATAAAATACTTATATTTCAAAAAGATATCAATTTAAAATTTATGAATGGATAAAAAATAGCCTGGCTCTTCTATTGAAGAAACAAGGCTATTAGAATCATTTTGAGTTTAAAAATTTAATAATCTGAGGACCGGTGTGAATGAATGAACCGACAAATGCTTTCGCGCTGCCACCACTCACGTCCTGCAATACTATAAGCAAGGTTATCCCGATGACTTGACCATTACAATCAAGAGCCGGACCCCCGCTATTTCCCGGCGCCGCAGCCGCCGACAGCATCATATAAGGAACGGCGCCGTCACCAACAAAGAAAAGCCTGGAAGTTAATCCTAAGGTATACTGAGGGAAAAAACCTCCGGGAGCGCCGATCATAATCGCAACGCTTCCTATTTCCGGCAAATAATCGTTTATCACAATAGGTTGAGCGACAAAAGACGAGCTTTGGCTCGTAAAGCCGAAAAGCGCCAAGTCGTATTTTCTGCTGACCTTTTCTAAAGTCATCGTAAAATTAGAGGATTGGAACGTCTTTATATTAACAATTGAGGCGCCTTTATAAGAATAGTCACCTTTTTCCGTCGGAACTAAATGTCCCGCCGTCAATATCTTTACGCCTTGCGGAGTTTTTATGAAAAACGCGCTTCCGAAATCCAAAGCCTGACCATTTTCATAAACCGTCACTCTTATCACGCTCGGCGTGACTTTTTTAATAATATTGGAAATTTTGGATAAATCGCAATCAGTCAAAGACGCGGCGCTGTTGACTTTAGCTGAATCGCTGGCAAGCAACACAAACACGAAAACAATAGTAAAAATCATTATTTTCTTCACCATCGTTCCTCCTTTTTTATTTTTGAAATTCCTAATTTTAAACTAAACCAAAATGGACGTTTTGTCAAAAAGACAACGACTTGAATTAAACTCCTTCTTAATATAATCTTTGTGAATAAGGATGGAGGCGTGGCCGAGCGGCTGAAGGCAGCATCCTGCTAAGATGTTAACCGGGAAACCGGTTCGAAGGTTCGAATCCTTCCGCCTCCGTAAATGTCTAAGTTGGAACCTAAGCAAAATATGAAATTCCCAAAGGATTTCAGAAATAAGATTATCTGCGGCGACGCTGTGGATATAATGAAACAAATACCGGATGGGTCGGTTAATTTAGTGATCACCTCGCCTCCTTACAACCTAAAAAATTCTACCGGCAATGGGATGAAAGATGGCCGGGGTGGAAAATGGGCAAATGCCGCCCTACAAAAAGGATATACGCACCATAACGACTGTATGCCACACAAAGAATACGTGAAATGGCAAAGAGATTGTTTGAACGAAATGATGAGAATCATCCCCGAGGACGGCGCAATTTTCTATAATCATAAATGGCGTGTGCAGGGCGGCTTATTGCAAGATCGTCAAGATATCGTGGGCGGCTTTCCGGTTCGTCAAATTATTATTTGGAGAAGAAAAGGTGGTCTTAATTTCAATGCAGGATATTTTTTGCCTACCTACGAAGTAATTTACCTTATTGCCAAACCAAAATTCAAGCTTGCGACAAAAGCGAACGCCCACGGCGATGTTTGGGAATTTACGCAAGAAATGAATAATGAACACCCAGCTGCTTTTCCAGTAAATTTAATCGATAGAATCATTTCTTCCACAGAGGCGCAAATAATTTTAGATCCATTTATGGGCTCTGGCACGACTGCGATTTCTGCTACAAACTTTAATCGAGATTATATTGGAATTGAACTTTCGCCGGAATATTGCGAAATGGCGCGAAAAAGAATAAAACAACATCAATCCCAACCTAAACTTTGGTAATAATATGATCAAAAATAAGCCTAAAACTTATACAAAACAGGAATTGATAGCTAAGCTGAAAAAAATTTCAGCAATAGGCTGGATACCAAACGCACGACGGGGCAACGCTGGTGGCATTGGCAACACGCTCGAAGATTTGCTTGGAATAAAAGAAAATAATTTACCTATTCCAAATGCTGCTGAATGGGAACTAAAAGCGCAAAGATTGAATTCTTCCTCTCTGACAACTCTATTCCATATTGAACCGTCTCCAAGAGCGGTTGGTTTTGTGTCGCAAGTCTTATTACCAAAATATGGTTGGCCGCACGGAGATGCTGGCAAAAAATATCCAAAGAATGAAATGAGTTTCAGACAAACAATTCATGGATTATCACGAAGCGACCGTGGTTTTAAAGTTGTAATTAATCGCAGGGAACGAAAAATTTTAATTTCATTTGACGCTAAGAGCGTCGATATTCGACATAAAAAATGGCTTGAATCAGTTAGAAAGCGTGTCGGGCTCGGCGATCTCAATCCGCAACCATACTGGGGCTTTAATGATTTGGAGCACAAAGCAGGAACAAAACTTTTAAATTGTTTTTATGTACAAGCCGAAGCTAGAATTGACCGCAAAAAAGAATATTATCACTATACAAAAGTAATAATGTTGCAAAGATTTAGTTTTAAAGGATTTTTAAAAGCATTAGAAGAAGGAAAAATCCTTGTGGACTTTGATGCTCGCACCGGACACAACCACGGCACGAAATTTAGAATGAAACAGGATTGCTTGCCGATGCTTTACAAAAAGAAAACTCTAATAATTTAGAGTGTGCGATAATCTTTAGGTTAATAGCTGCTGATAAATAATAATAGATTAAGCAACTATTTATTTTTTATTTCCTTGATCTCGAAATAGCTGAGAAATGGATTTTTTGGGGCCGGCTTGAGCAGTTTTTAAGTATGCAGATAGATTCGCTTTTAATTTTTCGCCCCAAAACGAATCATTAGTATAGTAAATAATAACGCACAAACGCCCAAGGTCAAAAATGTTTGACAACCATCTAAGGTTATCTTAGGATATATTTAGATTTTTTAAATTAAAAAAGGCCTTAGAGCCGAAGGGAGAAATAATGAAGACAAAAGGGTGGGTAAAAATGAAGGCCGAATGCGGAGCGCCAATTTGGGTTAATTACGACAAAACAAAGAAAAGCGCGGCAATAAGCGCGTTGGTTTTAGCCGGTGGCTGCGATGAAAAATGGCCGAAACAAGCCGGCATTGCTCACGCGATGGAACATATGGTATTTCAGGGAACGCAGCATTTTGCCGGCAGCGAAGCACTTACGAGAAGGATAGAGTCTTGCGGCGGATCTTTAAACGCTTTCACTTCCTATGAATTAACATATTTTTATTCCGTATTACCCGTGAAATTAGCCGAAAGAGGATTTATCCATTTAAGAGAAATGCTGCTTCTGCCTTCAATAGAACCTAAAAACGTAAAGACTGAAATGAAAAACATAATCCAAGAAATTAAACGAAGCGATAATAATCCAGACGAAGTTGCCGAGCAAGCGTTTATGAAAGCCGTCTATGGAAAACATCCATTCGCTAATCCTGTTATAGGAATAAAGGAATCCGTAAACAATTTTCGCCGGGAAGATTTCCTGAAATGGAAAGAAGATATGTATTACCCTGAGAATTTTACTTTTATCATAACCGGAGGATTAGAACCCGGAAAGGCTAAAGATTTAATTGATAAAATGTTTAACATAAGCCCGACCGGAAAGTCGCCCAATATCAGGAATTTTTCCGTTGACCTGGTTGGCAACACCCCGAGGTTTCTGTTCGTACCCCGTAATGATTGGCAGCAAAGCCTTATTTTTATGGGAACAACGATTGGCGCGGGCGACTCATCCGAAACCTTAGTCCTTGATTTTTTTACGGATATGCTTAACGGCATGTCTGGCCCTTTGTTTCAGGAAGTCAGGGATAAAAGAGGCTTGGCTTATTCAGTCCGCTCCCAAACTTACAACAGCCTTAAGCTCTTGAGCCCTATAATGATTTACGCCGGAACCGATCCGTCAAAGTGCGAAGAAGTCGCGAAGATAGTCCGGATGGTTATTGATAAAAGCAAGAATTCAAAATCGCTTTTTAAAGCGACGATGAAAAAAGTGGAATGGTTATTGGATATCCAGCGCGACTCTCTTTCTCCGATAAGAATAGCGAACTCCGCGGCATACGATATCATTGTTTATGGCCATCCCGTTACTTTTGAGAATCTCAAGAAAAGAATTAGGTCTATCACTATTGATCAGATTGAAGCGGCAGTAAACAAATACCTCAACCCCGACAGGCTGACGACCGTAGTCGTCGGACCAGAACCGAAAAAATAATTTAATACCCCCGGTAGAACACCGGGGGATTTTTTATATTCGCCCTCTCATCTTTTCAACAAAGACGTTTTTCTCGTAATAAGCCGCCATCTGTCTTCCATTATTTTCTAACTCGAATAATAAGTTCTTTTTGAAAAGATGAGAGGGCGAATCTTGTCTTAAACGCCGGTTAGTGATAGTTTTAGATATAAATGACACAGGAAAATTCACAAACAAAAGTTCGATCGCCGATTGTCGTGGTAATGGGGCACGTTGACCACGGCAAGACCACGCTCCTGGATTACATCAGAAAGACAAATACCGCCGCCCGGGAAGCAGGCGGGATTACTCAATCCATAGGAGCTTACGAAATCATTCGCGCTCCGCGCGAATCGCAGAATAACGCGGAGCAAACGCAGATTAACGCAGAAAAAATTCCGCGAAGTTCCGCGTCTGTTCCGCATGGATCAGCGCTTTCCGAAGGAAAGAGGATAACTTTCATAGACACTCCTGGCCACGAAGCGTTTTCCAAGATGCGCTCACGCGGCGCCGAAGCCGCCGATTTAGCGATTCTCGTTGTTGCCGCTGATGAAGGCGTCAAACCTCAGACCAAAGAAGCCGTAAAAATTTTAAATGACTCCAAGACTCCTTTTATCGTCGCCGTAAATAAAATGGATAAGCCGGGAGCAAATATAGAAAAAATAAAACAGGACTTGGCGGCCAATGACGTTCTGCTTGAAGGCTACGGAGGTTCAATAAGCTTTGAACCGATTTCAGCTAAAACAGGAGAAAACGTTGATAAACTCTTGGATTTGATTCTACTTTCGGCGGAAATGGAAAACCTATCTTATTCCCCCGCCGCGCCGGCAGAAGGCGTGATTGTTGAAGCGAGCCGGACGGCAAGGCGAGGAAACGAGGTCAGCGTTATTATTAAAAACGGAACTTTAAAAACCGGCGATTTTATTTCCACTCCAAGCGCTTTCGGAAAAGTAATAATTTTGGAAGATTTTCTCGGTAAAAAAGCGGATAAACTTGAACCTTCATCGCCCGCCCTTATTATAGGTTTTGATAAATTGCCCCAGGTCGGCGAAAAATTTAAAGTTGAACTTGAGCTTGAAGCCGCTGATAAAGATTTTGAAAGCGCCGGAACACAGATAAAACCCCAGCCGCCTATTTATCCTATGACAACTCCGGAAAAAAATACTTTAAATCTAATCCTTAAAGCCGGAGACAGCGGCTCGCTTGAAGTTCTTTCGCAGATAACCCGCAGCCTGCCAGAAACAAAAGAAAAAATAAATATCGTTTCTGAAGGAGTTGGCGAAATATCCGCCAGCGATATTCAGCTGGCGCGTTCAACAGGCGCAATAATCGTTGGTTTTAAAATAAAACCGAATAAAAATATTACAACTCAATCCCAAAACCAAAACGTTAAAATAGTTTCCTCTGATATCGTTTATCACCTCATTGAGTCAATCCAGGAATTATCTAAATTCACAGAGCAAGAAAAAGCGAAAGGCGAACTGGAAATTTTGGCTGTTTTTAACCAGCTCAAACCGCAGGAACAAACTGTCGGCGGGCGGGTTACCGAAGGTATCTTAAGAACGAAAAATAATTTTGACATCAAACGAGGCGAAGAAATAATCGGCCAAGGAAGAGTGCTGAGCCTGCAAGTAGACAAAAAGGGCGCCGGCCAGACGGAAAAAGGCAAAGAATGCGGCATCGTAGTCAGCGCCAAAGTTTTAATAAAAACCGGCGATCATTTAATAATAAAATAATCCACATTTAAAAATAATGAAGCACCACGTAGAGCGGCTGGAAAAATTTATTCTTACCGAAGGCGGAAACCAAATAAGGAAAAACTTGGAGTTTGACGGCGCTCTGCCGACTATTACCGGTGTTGAAATTGATAAAAATCTGGAAAACGCCATAATTAAAGTTAGCGTTTGGCCGAAAGAAAAAGAAAAGGAGGTTTTAAAAAAACTTAAAGATTACCGCTTTGAACTGCAGTCTTATCTGTTTAAAAAGCTAAAAACCTGGAAATTCCCTAAACTTGATTTTGAGGTTGACCGCGGCTCGGAAAACGCCGCAACGGTTGAAAAAATTTTAATGAAAGAATAGAATTTCGGAAGCGAACGCCCCGTTCAGAAATTTTTGAGGATGTGGCCTGGTAGCCAAGTGGTAAGGCAAGAGTCTGCAAAACTCTTATACGCGGGTTCAATTCCCGCCCAGGCCTCAAGAATTTCCGCATCGGGACAAAACTCTTAAAAATTTAAATGGTAAACGCATAAGGCGTATTTGATATTACATATTCCGTATTATAAAATTATAATAATGTCGAAAAGGTCGTGGTCAAAAAATCAACTAATTGGCGCCGTTAGCTCGTCATCCAGCTATAGACAAGTTATTAATAAATTAGGACTGAAAGAAGCGGGCGGAAATTATGACCAGATAAAAAAGTATATAAAAGAATACCGTCTAAACATCAAACATTTTAAGGGCAAAGCTTGGAATAAGGGGCTGAAGGGTATAGGAAAATTCAGAGTTCCCCTAAAAAATATTTTAGTCCAAGAAAGCGATTATCAAAGTTTTAAATTAAAGAAAAGATTATTCGCAGCGAAACTCAAAGAACAAAAGTGTGAAGAATGCGGATGGGCAAAATTCACTAGTGATGGCTATCTGCCGTTAGAATTAGATCATATAAATGGAAACCATCACGACAACAGAATAGAAAATTTAAGAGTGCTTTGCCCCAACTGTCATAGCTTAAAAAGCACATACAGAGGAAGGAAAAATAAAAAGATAAAAAACGCCCGGGTGCTGTAATTGGTAGCCAGGACAGACTTAAAATCTGTTGAGGTAATACCTCGTGTGGGTTCGAGTCCCACCCCGGGCACCAAAACTAACTTGTTCGGAAATGACTGCTCCGCGCGGGCTAACGCCCGCGCTCCGCAGGGCAAAATCCGCTTTTGTTTTCGCCGTAAAATCCCAGAGTTCGCCCCAATTGATTGAAAGCGTTTTGTCCTTAATTTCGGGGTTAGAGCCGAGAGAACGGAAAAAGTTGCGCCATTCGGCGTAATTTTTTGTTTGCGCCACTTTTTCCGCTTCTTTTAAGGACAAAATGAAACTCCGCAAGGGTTCAAGCCGATTCTTTCCCTGTTGCCCAAAATCTCCCAAACTTTCCTCCAGCTTCGCTTTTTGACGCAGGAGAGCGTCTTTGCGAGTGAGATACAAGTCGCGTTCAATGTCGCCGTCTAGGTAGAGCGACACAAGGCGGTCTAGCTTCTCCTGCGTCTCGGAAAGTTTGGATTTCAGATTTTGGGCAACTTCTCCTCTCGAAGAAATTGACTCACTTTCCCATACGTTGATTTGTTTTTCCATAACGTCAATTTCTTCGAGAGGAAGCGACACTGATTGAAGCAGTGTTTGCGCTTGAGCGGCGAGTACGTCGGCGGAAGTATACGGCTGGCTACATTTGCCGCTTTTCTTGGTGCAACGATAATAGGTGTAGCGTGTGCCAAAGCGGTTAGTCGCGTATTGAGCAGTGATCGCACAGCCGCACTCGCCGCACCGCGCAAGTTGGGTAAATGGAAATGGGATAATGGTTTTTAACTTGCGTGGTTTTCTCCGAGACGAGAGTATTTTCTGGACTGCTTCAAACAGTGTCGGGGAAAGAATCGGCTCAAAGTTTCCGTCGTGATATTCGCCATGATATTTTACAAATCCTAAATATGCTCTGTTCGTGAGCATTTTCACGACGGAAACTTTTGCAAGTGGCGTTCCTTTTTTCTGCGTCAAACCATGCTCCGCCAAAAACTCCGCTAACGATACGAGAGTGTGCGACCCCTTGGCGTATTCTTCAAACGCTTTACATATCACTTGCGAATAGACAGGGTGTGGTTGGATATTCTTGGTTTTGTAGTCGTTCACATAGCCAAGGGGCGCAAGCGTAAGCCACTCTCCCCGGCGGAGTTTTTGGCGGATACCACGCTTCACATTTTCAACTAGATTGTCCGAGAAATATTTACTTTGCCCGAACGCCACTTGCAACATGAACTTCCCTTGCGGAGTTGGCTCAAACCAAAATTGCGGAAAGCGCAAAGAAGTAATAGCTCCAGTGTCCACGAGGTAAATTATTCTGCCGCCATCAACGCTATTACGGGCGAGACGATCCGGATGCCATGCCAAAATGCCGAGCGGCTTTTTACTCGTTTCAATCATGGAAAGCATTTTGGCAAATTCGTCTCGCCCGGGCCTCTTTGCGCTTTTCGCCTCGGTAAATTCTTTTACGATCTCAATGCGTTCTCGTTCGGCAAATTCGCGCAATTCAAAAAGTTGCGCCTCAATGGACATTTAATCTTTGGATCATCTTTCGTTTCAATATTAGTAAGTAAAGGATTAGATTGGTTGTCAGAAAATAAAAAAACTGAGGAGAAAAGATTGAAAACGCTTTACGGCCCTTTATTTTTCTATCTTAGTTACCTCGATTCGCTTAATAAACATAAGCAAAAAATTTTTGAGGCAGCAGACAAAAGGCTAAAAGATTTAACTGAAATTTTAGACTCTACAGCAAAAAAACATTGGGTAGACGAACATTTCTTAGACGAGAAAAAACTTTTAAGCATCGTCGTCAAAAAATGGTGGTTAGTTGCAGAAAAAATTTTACAACTCTTGGAAAATAATCCTGAGCAAATTAAAGCTGACGACCTACCTGCGGTGCAAGAATTTATTAATGGCTATATCGGAAGAGAATATCTTGGTAAGGAAGTAATAAACAACGAAGCCTGGTCTTTTCTTGGAGAGAAAGCTGATAAAGAAGTTCAAGTAATAATTGATGCTCTTGAGAAATTAAAAATTAGAATATTGAAGAAGAAATGAATCGCGTTTTTATAATTCACGGCTGGGACGGACATCCCAATGAAGGCTGGTTTCCGTGGCTTAAGGAAGAACTGGAACAGAAAGGTTTTGAAGTCCAAGTTCCGGAAATGCCCGAAACAGACGAGCCGAAAATTGAAACCTGGGTTCCCTATCTCGCGCAACTTGTCGGCAGGCCGGACGAAAACACTTATTTTGTCGGCCACAGCATCGGCTGCCAGGCTATTTTAAGATATCTGGAATACCTGCCCGACGATAAAAAAATCGGCGGCGCGATATTTGTCGCCGGCTGGTTCACGCTGGAGAGCCTGGGAACCGACGAAGAAATAGAAACTGCCGGTCCCTGGCTGGAAACTCCGATTGATTTTGGAAAAATCAAAAATCACGCCCAAAAGTTTACGGCTATTTTTTCCGATAACGACCCATACGTTCCCGCTGAAAATCAAAAAATGTTTGAGGATAATTTAGGCGCGAAAATCATAATTGAGCACAACAAAGGCCATTTTAGCGGCAGCGATAAAATAACGGAATTACAAAGCGCCCTTGAAGCGATTTTGGAAATTTCCTTACCAGCTGCCTCCTCCTCCTCCTCCGGAACCTCCGCCGGAAAATCCTCCTGAAAATCCGCTGCTTGAAGCAGCGCTGAAAACATTGTTAAAGGAATTATTAAATAACGCCATATTTTGCATTAATATAACGCTGTTAAAGCCGGCAACTCCGGGATTTTCGTACCAAACCGGCGTAATATTGTAGATATTTTCAAATTTTGCCGCCCATTTATCTTCCACGCCAAGAACCATCGCGTAAGGAAGGAATCTTTCAAACATTTGTGGCTCCAAGTTTGGAGCATCAAGCAACGCCAGCTTGTCTTTTTCGGTTAACTGCAAAAATTCCTTAAAACCCATTATCTTGGTAACGGCAGAAAGTCCGGTTGGCGTTAATTTTTTAAAAAAAGATAAACTTGTCTGACTAAATAAGAATTTCAGGACGTTCATGTATTTTTCTCTGTTTTGATCAAAATAGCCTTTATCCGTTAAAAGTTGCTCGGTCTTGTTTTGAACGTCTTTAAACGTATCAACAAAATTTAATTTATGTTTTTTGAGGTCGTTTAATTTTACGCTGTCCCGACCGGCAAAAAGAAAATTAAACACCAGCTGGTCCGCCGGCAAAACTAAATCCGAACCGTCTTTCATTTTTACCAATTCAAAACTTTTCTCTTCAAAAACAAAAGCGACGCTTTCGGAGATATAACGTATTTTAAGATAGCCTCTGACAGCCAAATCTATGATTACCGCCGAAATTCCAGTAGACTCTATTTTTCTGTCTAAAAGACATTCTATTTCAATTGGCCGCAAATCGTCCGGCGGATTATAGGCGACAACCACCGGTTGGCGCCTTAATTCCCCGGGAATAACAGGGCTTGGCTTCATGCCCTTATTGCGCCTGACAGCTGCCAAACTAGCTATCAAAACAGCTACAACCAAAAATCCAAGCATTGACAACCAAAACTGCAAAGAATAACTAATGGGAGCGCTGGCGCCGTAAGATTGCGCCGGCGCGGCCGCGAAAGAAGTTATGTAGTTTGACGGCAATCCGAGGACGATAGTTAATCCTTCGTCCGGACCAAGTTGGCGGCTGGCTGAATAATTGATAGTTGTCCCGCTTTGACTAAAGGAGCAGTCTTTTCCCGCGCTTCCCGACGAACCCGTAAAACAAGCCATTTGCGTGCTGCTGGCAGGAAGATAAGGCAATAGAATAGAAGCTCTCGCGTTTTGAATTCCGACCTGCCAATCGTTTCCGGTTGCATTCCAATAAATCTCTTGATGGTCGCTGAATTGTCTTATCGCGTTATAAACTCTGTAATGAATAACGTAAGTTTTGACCCCGTTAACCAAAGCGTTGGGATCTCCTATCTTAATTTCTAAAATATTATTAGCTTTAGAAACCGTATATTGATAAGGCTGTCCAGATTCGTTAGTAACGCCAACGACAACAATGCTTAAATTGGGACCATTTGGGGAAGTTAATGGTATGTCTCTGTAAATTCCATGATGCTCATTAGCGCCGAAATTATAAGTTATGCTTTCGGAAACAAGGATAGAGCCGTCGCTCTGAACAACCATTCCGACGTTAAAGTTATTTATCAATTCGGTGTCCGCCAACGCGGGACGGCATAAACTAAAAACCAGCAGGGTGGCGCCCGCAATAACGGAAAACCGGATAATGCCGCTTTTTAGCTTCATATTACTCTTTTAAAAAGAAACTTTAACGGGATTTTCTTCGTTCTCTTCAACGCCAAAAAACTCCGGTTGTTTAAATCCAAATGCGCCGGCAACAATATTGGCGGGGAAAACCTGAATGGCATTATCCATCTCCCGTGCGGCGGCGTTGTAATATCGCCGAGCCGATTGGATGTCGTCTTCAAGCGAAGTAAGTTCGTCCTGAAGTTTCTGGAAATTTTCGGAGGCCCTAAGCTGCGGATAATTTTCGGCGACGGCAAAAAGGTTTTTTAAGGCGCCCGAAAAAGCATTTTCAGCCTGCGACCTGGCTGCAATGCCGCCGTTCTGGGCGCTAATCGCGCTAGTTCGCGTTTGAGTAACGCTTTCTAAAACGGAAGCCTCGTAATCTTTATAACCCTTGACGGTCTCTACGAGATTCGGGACTAAATCGTACCGCCTCTTAAGCTGAACATCAACGTCTGCCCAGGCGTTTTTAACGCGGTTATTTTTTACTATTAAAGAGTTAAAAACCGCCACGACCCAGATCAGAATAATTGCGATGACCGCTGCGACTACCCAATAAATAATCATAAAAAAATATTTGTATTTTATCCGACTTATTAAGTATAAATTATTCCATTGCCTGTCTCAAGGCGCAAAACTCACAGTTTTTTTCGCCGCAACCTTTATCCCAAAAATCAAGATTCATAATTTCTTTAGCTGTTTTCTTGATTAAACCTTCCAGATCTTCTACCTCTTCCTTATCAATAATAAACATTTCTTTGCGGTATTCCCCCTTGTCGTCCGGCTCAATAAAATCAATCTCTCCCGAAACCATTTTATACTTTTTGCCATCCTGATATTTATTAAGCAATAAATTATAAAAAACCAGCTGACGTTTAATATCGCCCCCGGAACTTTTAGTCAGCCCCTCCATCTCTCCCCGGCTTTTAGGCTTGCTGGTTTTATAATCAACAACGTTTATTTCGGCTGGAATGCCCAAAGGATTATCTTTCAAAACTTCTATCTTGTCTATTTTTCCGTTTATTTTTAAATTAGATGATAACGCTGTTTCAATTTTAAACTCAACCACCGCGCTTTTCGGCCAAATTTTATTAAATTTGTCGTAATAACCGCCAAGCGCACGCCTGCCCTTTTGTAAAAGTCCCTCTTCGTCTTTTGGCTTAAGCGCTTCTTTTTCTAAATGACGCGCAAACGCATCCAGCAAAAATTTCTTTGTCGGTAATTTTCCTCTGGCGCCGAAAAAATCCTTAAGCGCCTCGTGGATTGCCGTGCCGTAAATCTGAGGTCTGGTTTTAGCCATCGGCAGCCGCAAAAGATTGGCATAAAAATAATTCCATGGGCATTTTAGATAATTATTTAAAGCCGTCGGCGAAAGACCGTTCTTTAAAAATAATTCTCTGATGAATTCTTTATTTTTTACATTGACCCCGGAAATTAAAGAAGGCGCAAAAATTATCTCTTTATGCTCTGCGAATTCGCGCTCTGTTCTTTGGACGTTAATAAAATTTAAAAGCTCCGGATTGATTTCCTTAATAAATTGAGAGGGTAGCTGCTCGGCTTTTGAAGAGCCTGTTTTAGAATAAGTTATAATCACGCCTTTTCTGGCGCGAGTTAAAGCAACATAAAAAAGCCTCCGTTCGTCTTCGTTAGCGAGGTCGCCCTTTAAAGACTCGCCGGAATACGAATAAACGGAAGCTGGTAGTTTTATTAATACAGGATGTCGCTTATTTCCCCAGTGGCCGTCAAAAACATTGACAATATAAACATAATCAAACTCCTGCCCCTTGGAACGGTGGGCGGTCATTAGCCGGACGCTATCGGAAATACCGATGATATTTTCTTTTTTTATCAGGAGATTGTGCGATTCCAAAACATCCAGATAATCCAAAAAGTCCTTCAGGTCTGCGCCCTTATTCTTTTCAACCAAATCTTTTATCTCGTCAAATAAGCCGTTGAGTTTTCCTATTTTTTCAGCGGAGTCGGTTTTTTTTAATATATAAGCCAAAAAACCCGATTCTCTTACTAATTCCTCAAAAAATTCCGGCAAGGTTTTATTTTTCCCGTCTTTCGCCCATTTTGACATCTTCTTGCCAAAATCAAAAATTATAGCCGGATTTTCCAGACGGATATTATTCAATTCTTTTTCCGAATTAATGATATCAAAAACAGAAATTTTATTTCTGGCAGAATAATTTATGATTTTATAAACATCCAAAGGATCCAGCCTAATAAAATCAGCGTGCGCCGCGGCAAGTAATTTTTCTTCAGAACCAAGATCTCCAATTGCCCTTAAAACCAGTAAAATTTTCCGGATATCATTGTCGGTAATTATATTTTGATCTGACTCTATAGAAAAAGGAATGCCAAATTTTTCCAGCATCGCCACAAAAGGGAAAACGTCTTTGTTGTCGCGATAGAGAACGGCAATTTCTTTTGGCGCGACTCCCGCTTTTATTTTTTTCTCAATATCTTTGGCAACGAAATAGCATTCCGCCTCCGAAGACGAGAGTGCGCCAATCGCAATTTTTTCACCTTTAAAGCCGCTGTTTGATTTAAGTTTTTCTTCGCCCACCATAATATCTTTAGCCGCAATACTTTCAGCCGAATCTAAAATCTCTTGCGTTGAGCGGTAATTTTGATCTAAAAATATAAGCTTGGCTTCGGGGTAGAGTTTTCTAAAATAATTAAAATTTTCAATGCTGGCGCCCTGAAAACGAAAAATCGCCTGTTTGCGGTCGCCAACCGCAAAAATATTCGGGTTGTCGTGAAAATTACAAAGCAATTCTAAGATTTTATTTTGCGCCTTATTTGTATCCTGATGTTCGTCAACTAGAATATACTGATATTGCTCCTGTAAAATTAAAAGCAGCTCTTCGTTTTTTGAAAGCGCCTTATAAACTTCGCTTATCATATCGTTGTAATCATAAAGCTTGGCCTCGCTAAGCCTGTTATCGTAATAATTATAAATCTCCGAAAGCTCAATGTTTTTTTGGATAAATTTTAAAATATTCCGGTATTCGCTCTTCATTTTTCCTTTATAAACGCCTTTGACATGATAAACATTTTCATCCGCCTCAAATTTTTCTTTCTCGTTTTCGTTTATTTTTTCAAAATCCTGCGGCGTTATCCCCTCTTTTTTTAAATCGTTAATCGCCTTCAAAATATCCCTTACGTATAATGAGGGATTGCCGAATGGTTTGAGGTCTTTGAGATTCAAATCAAAAACCGCCTCGTCAATAATGTTAATCTGTTCAACTTCGTTAATATTTTGCGAGCCAATTATCCGCGGAAAATATTCGGGATAATTTTTTATAATACTGTTGCAAAAACCATGAAAAGTATTGATGGCGACGGCGTACGCGGGAGCTCCTATAATTTCAGCCAGCCTCCTCCTCATCGTAGCTGTAGCCGCTTCGGTAAAAGTCAAAGCCAAGACATTCTCCGGATCGGCCTGGGTTTCTTTTAAAATATTTGCTATCCGTAAAGTTAAAGTTTTGGTTTTTCCGGTCCCCGGCCCGGCGACCACCATAACAGGCCCCTCAACCGTATCCACGGCTAATTTTTGGCGAGAATTAAGTTCTTTATAAAGTTTTAAAAAAAATTTTAAATCCATCGGCTGAATAATAATGCCGCCTATTGCGGATTTTCGCTTTTTTGTTTGATTATTTTATTCAGCAATTTTTTAACCAGATCCAGGCTTTCCTTGTTATAAATAGAAATCGCTTCAGCCGAACGATTAAGTTTTTTAGCGGCCGCTAATTTATTTTTTATTTCTTCCGCGCCGACTAAATCACTTTTACTCAAAAATAGATATTCGGGTTTTTTAAGGAGCGCCTTGCTGTAATCTCCTAGCTCTCGGCGGATAATTTTATAATCTTTAGCAACGTCCGGCGACTCGGCGGAAATAAAATGAAAAATAACCCTTGTCCTTTCAACGTGACGCAAGAATTTAATTCCCAACCCCTTGCCTTGCGATGCGCCCTCAATTAAGCCCGGAATGTCCGCTAAAATCAAATCGTAATATACGCCCAAATTAGGCTCCAGCGTGGTAAAAGGATAATTGGCGACTTTGCCGCTGGCGCGGGTAAGCTGGTTAAGCAAACTGGTTTTGCCGACGTTAGGCAGGCCGACAAAGCCGATATCAGCGATCATTTTTAATTCCAGGCGGATAGAAAAATTTTCGCCTGGCAAACCGTATTGGAAATTTTTCGGCGAAGTATTTTTTGATGAACGGAATAAAAAATTTCCTTTGCCGCCGTGCCCGCCCTTCGCCGCCAATATTTTTTCGCCGATTTTAACAACCTCAACGTCTGTTTCGTTGTCAAGATTATGAATAACCGTCCCTACCGGGACTTTTAAAACCAAATCTTCACCCGCAGCGCCATCTCTAAACTGGCCGCGGCCATCTTCACCGTTTTCGGCTTTAAGCTCTTTCTTAAAGCGAAATTGGTTGAGAGCGCTCAAATCGGAAACGCCTTCAAAATAAACGCCTCCGCCGTTTCCTCCACGTCCGCCGACCGGCCCCAAGCTCATTAAATTTTTATTAAAAGCCACCGCGCCTTTACCGCCGTTTCCGGCCGCTATTTTGATTTCAACATCATCAATTAACATCTTGTTCTATTAATTTCTATTACCGGATAAAAAGACAAAATTAATTCCAAGTTTTTCCATTAAGGTCTTTATTTGTTTTTAATTGTGATAGTTTAAAATAAAACATATTTTATATTCAATGATTACTGGGTATATTCCATATTTTAAACCATTTTACTTGATAAAAAAATAGGTTTTGGTATTTTTATAAATTATGAATAAGAACTTAATTTTATTCGCGATATTTGCTTTAATTATCTTAATAGGCGGAAATTATCTTTACCAAAAAATAAACCAGCCGGGAATAGCCGCTCAAACACAAACTCCAAAAATTATGTCTTCTCATTTAATAACGATCAAAACTAATTACGGTGAAATTCAGTTTGAAACTTACGACGCTGACGCGCCTAAAACAGTCCAGAATTTTATTGATCTGGCGCAAAAAGGATTTTACGACGGCCTGACTTTTCATCGCGTCATTAACGGATTTATGATCCAGGGAGGCGATCCTAATTGCACGCCCTCAAGGAGCAAAGGCGCCTGCGGCACCGGCGGACCCGGTTATCAATTTGCCGACGAACTCAATCCCAATACCCCTTCTTATCAGGCCGGATATCAAACCGGAGTAGTGGCGATGGCAAACGCCGGACCAAACACCAACGGCAGCCAATTCTTCATTATGCTTAAAGACACTCCTCTTCCCCACACCTACACGATTTTCGGAAAAGTCGTCAGCGGCCAGGATGTTGTTGACGCCATCGGCAATGTTAAGACCGACCCTTCTAATGACCGACCTCTTCAGCCGGTAATAATGGAAAAGGTTTCAGTATCAACCACGACAAATAATTAGAAAATAGAATCAAGAATTTAGGAGTCGTCTGTTTGTTTTTGTTCAATTTTTAAAACATCTCCAATTTTTAAGCCGGATTTCTTTATTGCGCCTTCGGGAAGTTCTAAAACATCGCAAAATTTCGGATTCCAAAAAAATAATTTGCCCGGCTTAAGGCCCGCCTTTATTTTCACTACCAGGCCGTTTTTGCCAAATATAACAACATCTATCGGGAATCTAACGCCAAAAGTATGAATCCCCCAGCGGGTTTTAAAAAGCATCGGTTCGGCTTTTTCGGCTCCTATTAAACCCTTCGCTTC
>JAMDBA010000038.1:7002-8892 GCA_023484365.1 Patescibacteria group bacterium | reverse complement strand
AATATTGTTGATACGCCCGGCCACGCCGATTTCGGCGGCGAGGTTGAACGGATTATGAGAATGGTTGACGGAGCTTTGCTTTTAATTGACGCCAAAGAAGGTCCGATGCCGCAGACAAAATTCGTTTTAAAAAAAGCCATTGAGGCCGGCCATAAAATAATCGTGGTTATTAATAAAATAGACAAGCCGGACGCTCGGCCGGAATTTGCGCTCAGCGCTGCCTACGATTTGTTCATTGAGCTCGGCGCCAGCGAAGAGCAGGTAGATTTTCCCGTTATTTATGCCTCGGCTATTTCCGGAAAAGCGGGAAAAGAGCCGGATTTAAATTCAATGGAAAATATTCAGCCGATTTTTGATGAGGTTATAAATTATGTTCCGGCGCCAAAAATCAACGAAGGCGCGCCATTGCAAATGCTTACCGTTAATTTGGCTTACGATAATTACAAAGGCAAGATCGCTATCGGCAGGCTTTATTCGGGAATCATTAAAAAAGGGATGGCGGTTGCCCATATAAATCGCAAGGGAGAAAATAGGCGGGCGCAAATCAGCGCGGTAATGCTTTTTGACGGCTTAAATAGAATAGATGTTCCCGAGGCTTACGCAGGCGACATTGTGGCGGTGGCGGGCATTGCCGACGTTTCAATAGGCGAGACAATCGCCGACATTGATAATCCTGTCGCTTTGCCTCTTATTCATATAGACGAGCCGACTATCAAAATGACTTTTGGTGTCAACACGTCGCCCTTTGTTGGTAAAGAAGGCCAGTATACCACTTCACGAAATTTAAAAGAAAGGCTTTATCACGAATTAGAAACCGACGTAGCTTTGTCGGTTGCTCCGACTAATTTGTCTGACCATTGGACGGTTTCCGGCCGTGGCGAACTTCACTTGGCGATATTAGTTGAAAAAATGCGCCGCGAAGGTTACGAATTAGAAGTTTCTAAGCCGCAGGTTATTTTTAAAGATTCGCCAGACGGCAGAGGTAAAAAATTAGAGCCGATTGAATTGGTTTCAATTGAAATTCCAGAGGCTTACGCGGGAGTAATTATAGAAATGATGGGCAAGCGTTTGGGTTTAATGAAAGACATGCGGGTAGATAGAGGAATAAATCTTATGGATTTTGCTATTCCAACCAGAGGACTTATCGGAATCAGAAATGAATTTTTAACTAATACTAAAGGAACCGGAATTATGAATAGTTTGTTTTTGGGATACGAAGAATATAAAGGCGATATGCGGTCTGAAGCTCACGGGTCAATCGTTTCCACTGAAACGGGATTGACTAATAATTACGGTTTGGTGTTCGCGCAAGAGCGGGGAAAACTTTTTTTGGATGCCGGCATCCCGGTTTACGAGGGAATGGTTGTGGGGCAAAACGCAAAGGCGGAAGATGTTTATGTTAATGTTTGCCGCACCCGTGAGTTGACCAATTTTCGGGCGAAAAACGAAGGGCTTGGCGCAAAGCTTGAGGTGCCGCTTAAGCTTTCTTTGGAGGACGCGCTTGATTACATCAGTGACGATGAATTAGTTGAGGCGACGCCGAAAAGCGTCAGGATTAGAAAAATGCTTCTAACTGAAAATGAAAGAAAAAAATCCCGCCGGCAAGGGAATGGCTGAGTTTAGCGTAGCCTTGTAGCGTGTCTAGCGTCGGGTTAAAATTAAATTATGGACTCAAATAAACTGGAAACGCGGTTCTTTGTGGTTTTCCTTGCGCTGGCGGCATTGGCGTTGTTTTTCGTCTATCTGCCTTTTTTAAACGCGATTATTTTAGCTATCACTTTCTTAATTATCTTTTGGCCCGTTTACGCCAATCTTCTAAAATTCTTCAGAGGTTTTAAATTTCCGTCTGCTATTATTACTATTATTTTGGTCTGCGCCGTTCGAACTCAA
>JAMDBA010000038.1:0-6992 GCA_023484365.1 Patescibacteria group bacterium | reverse complement strand
AAAAGGCGCTGGGAAATATATCTGTCAATATTCAAAGGCATATTCAGAAATTCATCCCTAATTTTTATTTTGATTTAAATGGATACACGAAAGAAATCACTTCCTGGATTATTCAGAATATCGGCGTGATATTATCCGGATTAACCAGCGCCTTTTTTACTTTTTTCTTAAGTCTTTTTGCTTTTTATTATTTACTAAAAGACGGCGGATTGCTCAAGCGATCGTTGATTGAAGTTATTCCGTTGCGTCAGAAAGAGGCGGAAGAAATATTTAATAAACTTCATTTGATGGCAGGATCGGTTATCAGGGGATCGCTTATTATGTCAATAATTCAGGGGATTATCCTGGGATTCGGTTTTTTTATTTTTGGAATATCTCAACCTGTTTTATGGGGAGCGGTTGGTGTTATCGTCGCCCTTATACCGATAGTCGGGACGCTCCTTGTGGCTGTGCCCGCCGCCGCTTATCTGCTGCTTTTCGGCCATTTTTTCCCGGCCATTGGCATAATTTTATGGACGATTATTGTCGGCGGAGGAACGGATAATTTATTAAGACCTAATATTATAAAGCGCAAAGCCAACATTCATCCTTTTCTTATCCTTTTGAGCGTTTTAGGAGGATTGTTTGTTTATGGACCAATGGGATTCTTGCTCGGTCCGCTTATATTAAGCTTGCTGTTCGCCCTTCTAAGCATCTACCCGGTTTTGATATTAAAAAGAGAAGAAAGCGATTAATTAATTTATTGGTTTTTGTTTTCGCAAACAACGTTTGCTTGTCGGTATAATATTTATATAATATAAAAAATAATAATGTTTGAGAGATTTAAAAATGAAACTAAACCTAAGCAAGAGACTGAAAGCAAAAATAAGGCCGCATCAGCTGTTTTGGAGTCGGCAGAAAGTATTTTAGCCCAAGAAAAAAACGAGGAGAAAAACTCTAGATGGTTCCGAGTGTGCAGCGCAATCGGAACAATGGGGATGTCTATGGTAATGTTGGGTTATGCGGCTGAATCTGCCGCCGGCGGAAACGGTTCTGAATTATTGGTTAGAAGCGTGCCGCTTGCTATTTTTACCGCGCTTGAAGTGGGCGGATTGCTTCGTAGCGAAAAAAGACTGGAATTATTAAAAAATAAAAAAGAAAAGCTCGCAGACGTAATTAAAAAAGAACAAAATATTTATCATTGCCCAAATTGCGGAAAGCAGCTTAATCAAGACGATCTATTTTGTTATGATTGCGGCGCGGCGACAGGTTTTCCAAAAACTAATAATGATTAATTTAGTAGAAAAAAATATTTAGAAAATAGAATTAATAATGCAGAATATTATAAATGAATTAAAAAGCGTTGCTCTGGCTTCCGGCCTAAAAGAATCAGAAACAGAAAAAGTTTTGAAGGAACTAAGCGAAGCGATAACATTGAATTTTATGAGGAGGATTGGTGTTGAAATTTCAGAAGATAACAAGAAAGAACTATACGGACGCAAATCAATCAATGAAAAAGAATTAACGGATTTTATTAAGAAATACGTCCCGACAGAAAAGGCTCATCAATTATTTATTCAATCGGCGGAAGAAGTGATAGATAAATTTTTAAACAATATTTAATTATTGTCGAGATTTTTTTACTTATTTAATTATTGCTTTTCTGTTATAATATTTATATGGGATTATTAACTATTGTTCAGATAATTTTCTACCTAGTTTTTTCGCTGGCGATTATAATTTTCAGCGTTTTAGCTTTAGTTTTACTTTATAATTTTATTCGCATAGAAAAGCATATTCGGAAAATTTCCGAAAACCTTGAAAGCGCTTCGGGCGAGATTAAAGAAAATATTGAATCCCTGATAGGCAAGATAATTACCTTGCCGCTTCTATCGCTTTTCTTAAAAAAAATGTCAGCGAAAGGTCGTCATAAATCATCTAATAAATAAAATGGCAAAAAGGTTTTTAAAAGGAGCTCTTATCGGCGCAGTTCTGGGGGTGGCGGCCGGCCTAATGATGGCTCCGGAAGAAGGCAAGAAGTTTCAGAAGGACGCCAAAAAGAAATACGCCAAGTTTTATGCCGAAGTTGCTCCAAAACTGAAGAAGATGCGCGAGGTCGGCGAAAAAGATTTTAAAATTTTTATCGCAAAAGCGGCGGATAATTACGCCAAAGCCAAAAAAATGTCAGAGCCCGAGAGGAAAACATTGAGCAAGGAAGCTCAAAATCTCTGGAGGCATATATCTAAGCACGCTTAAAAACAAAGTTCCCCGCGAAAGCGGGGATTTTTGTAGGCGAAGAGAATATAATTTAATTATGAAGCTAAAAAATCCTGTTGTTTACACCATCGGTCATTCCACAAGGAAAATGAAGGAGTTTTTAAATATGCTGATAAATTATGGCGTTAAGGAACTGGTTGACGTCAGAACGATACCAAGATCGCGGCATAATCCGCAGTTTAACGAAGCGATGCTTAAATATCGGCTTAAAAAAGCGGATATAACTTATAAAAGAATAAAAGAACTGGGCGGGTTAAGGCATTCGCTTAAAAATTCAGTTAATATGGGCTGGAAAAACAAATCGTTCCGCGGCTACGCAGATTATATGCAAACTTCTGATTTTGAGTCTGGTTTAAAAAACCTTCAAAAAATAGCTGTTAAAAAGAGAACCGCCATTATGTGCGCTGAGGCCTTGCCTTGGCGTTGCCATCGATCGTTAATCGCCGACGCCTTAACTAAAAAGAAATGGGATGTCTTCCATATTATGTCGGCTAAAAATTTTTATAAACATAAAATGACTTCTTTCGCGAGGGTTAAAAAAGGCAAGATTATTTACCCTCTCGCGGAGTAAATACTTTTGCCCCTTGAGTCTTATTTTGTAGTTTATTATTATTAATTCAGCAATTTAAAACCAAACAAGGAGATTTAATGTCTGAAAATGGCATTGCGCGCGTTAATAATATTGATAAATCATTTAAGAGGATCATTTCAACGCTTTGGGAACACAAATTAATTCCATCAACACCCGAAGTGTTGGGCGGTGTAATTGATGCGAACGCAGAAATATCTCACAAAGAAAGCGCGTTAAATAATGTTTTTATGAGAGAGAGTTCTCCGATTAATTTTGTTGGCATAATCACTAACAGCATTTATGCTAACGGCATTTGCCGCTTAAGTATGTCTAAATTTGTTCGCTTTCAATGGGGGTGGAATTCTGATGCCGGCAAGGTAGTTTTAGAGATGCATTTTTATGGCAATATTTATGGCGGACTCAACAAATTAGAAAGAATAATGAATTATAAGGGCAGCCTCGAGCGTCGTTTATTTCTTATTGAGTCGGGAGACTGGCGTGTTGATGGCGTCTCAATTTATAATTTCAACGGCAAGGGCTCTCACATCAAGATGGATTCTTATAACGGTAGCGTCGCCAATCTTTTTGATAAATTAGGATTATAGGCGTTAAGACGCCCCAACTAACGGGGCGTCTTTATTTTTTTGTTAAATTTATGATTGCTGCGTTATACTTAATAAGAAATAAAACCTTTTAATGACCGAGAAAAAATATAAAAAAGCTCCGGAAGAAATCCGGAGCTTCGCTGCTTTTTTGCTTAAGGAGACTCTTTTCTTGCACTGCCGTCTTTTAATAGCCATACATGAAAATTGTATATTTGCTTGGCTGACCACCTGAGTATAACCCAGAGAGAGTAAGCAATTATCATAAGGAGGGCTATTGTAATAGCCGTGGCGATCGTGCCTATAATTGCAGTTATTAATATCGGCCCAAGTCCAGTAACTGGCGGCGACGCATGAAGTGCAAATAATGGCAAGGCGATCAACATGACGAAGAATATGAGCTCGGCCGTATATACGACCACAGATATTAGCTCGCCGTATTTAAATATTCTATTGTCCGTCTGCCTTGAGAAGAGAGGTATGATTAAGATCAAATCCAGATAAACCGGAAGAATCAGAATATTCCACCAGGGAGAGAAGCCGACGGCATAATCGGAAATAGGCCTGTAATGAGAAGTTATCCCTAAAATAACCGCCATTATAACGGCGCTCCATAGCGCGGTTATAACCATAATACCAATTTTTTTCCTATTGCTCATTTTTTCCTCCGTTTTTAAAAACACTTAAATTTTAAATAACTGTCTGTATTATATCTGACAATAAATAGTTGTCAATTTTTTGGCGGCGCATCTATCATCATTTTTCCGCTGACTGCGTTATAATTAATATGGCTTAAATCCAAGCTAAAATGCCGGAGAAAAAATATAAAAAAGCTTTAATAACGGGTGCCTGCGGATTCTGCGGTTCGTATATGGCGGAGCTGCTCCTGGAAAACGGCTATAATATTCGCGGGACTTGCCGCGAGAGTTCGGATAAAAAATACATTAAAAATCTTAATATGGAATTTATTCCTGCCGATTTAACCCAAGCAAAAGACTGGCCGAAAGTTTTAGAAGGCGTAGATATTGTTTTTAACACCGCCGCTATTTTTGACTATTTGCCCAATCTGGAGGAAATGAGGAAGATTAATGTTGAAGGGACTAAAAATTTACTGGAAGCCGCTAAAAACGCCGGTGTTAAAAGATTTGTCCATTGGAGCACTTGCGACATATATGGCGATCCGCTTCCTAAATATACTCCTATTACCGAAAGCCATCCGATAAGACCGAAGAATCCTTATCAAATTACCAAATGGGAGCAGGAAAAATTAGTAGTTGATTTTTGCGGAAAAAACAAAATTGATTATACGGTTATCCGGCCATGTCCTATTTACGGTCCGCGGAGCAAATACGGAATAGTTTCCATACCTATCGTCATTGGCAAAGGCTATGTGTTTTTTTACCTTAATAACGGCAGGCTCCATCTGCCCTTGGTCCACGTCAAAGATGTTTGCCGGGCTGCTTTATTTTTGGCGGAACGCGAAGATGCGGTTGATGAGATTTATCAGGTTTGTGATGATGCTTGGTATACTCACGAGCGGGTCTTCGGCTATATCGCCGAAATTTTCGGAATTAGGCGTGAAATGATTGGCCTGCCTTTACCGGTTTGGTTGGTAAAAATTATGCTAAAAAAACTTGCTATTTCCTGGCGAAAAAAATCAAAAAAAGCATTCCCAAAACGTATGCCTTTTGACGCCGACGAGCTTGATTACGGCTACAACGATTATCGGTTCAGCAACGCTAAACTGAAAAACCTCGGTTTTAAATTTAATTATCCGGATTTTACCGTCGGGATGCCGGAAACCATAGACTGGCTTAAGGAAAATAATTTAGTATGAAAAAAGAAAAAATAATTATTACAGGCGCCGCTATTTGCGGATTAGGACTTTTTGATAGTTTTTTATTAGACCCGTTTTTGCTTATCATTGCCGGTATTTTGGTCGCTTATGCCGTCAGCCGATCAGCTAAAAATTTTTATTTAAGGAGAAGATTATTGATTATTATAAATATTTTAGTAATGGCGTTATTTTGGATTGTTGGTGTTGGATTATATTTTAATTTGCCTATTGCTAGCTGGATTTCCCAGGCGGTTGGAGCGCAATCGGGGCGAGATTGGATGATAAATTCGGGAATTTTCCATTTCGATTTTAAAAACCCGTCTGCGGCAAGCAGTTTTGTTTCGGGATTCCTTTTCGCGATTTATCCATTATGGCTGATTTTGGGGGAAAAATTAGGGACTATCCTTTTTGGCGCCCAAAAAGGCAATAAAGGGCTTATCGGTCTTTTAGGTTTAAAATAAATGGAAAATATAAATATAGGAATTATCGGCGGAAGCGGCATTTATGATCTCGGCTTGCCGTTTAAGAAAAAATCAGTCAAGACGCCTTACAGCAAAAAGGCGGTGGAGGTTTATGTTGGCGATTACAAAGGGATAAAAATCGCTTTTTTAAACAGGCACGGCAAGAATCATTCCGTTCCGCCTCATCTTATAAATTATAGAGCGAATATTTTTGCGTTTAAAAAAATTGGGGTTAAGGACATTTTGTCCGTTAACGCCGTAGGCGCAATCAGCAAGTTAATTAAAGTTGGCGATTTTGTTGTTATTGATCAATTTATAGATTTCACCAAAATTCGCCCGTCAACTTTTTTTGAGGGCGGAAAAAATGGGGTAGTTCACACCGATATGACAAACCCTTTTTGCGAGAAATTAAGAATAGACATTCTAAGGGCCGCGTCGGATCTCAAAATAAAATGCATAAATGGCGGCGCGATAGCCGTTGCCGAAGGGCCGCGCTACGAAACCGCGGCCGAAATAAGGGCTTACAAAATCATAGGAGCCGATGTTGTGGGTATGACGACTTCTCCGGAAGTTGTTTTGGCCCGCGAGCTGAATATTTGTTACGCGTCTATTTGTGTTGTCGCCAATTACGCGGCGGGAATCTCTAAAAAACTTTTAAGCCATAACGAAGTAATTGAAGTTATAAAAAAGCGCGAATTCGATTTAAAAAAAATAATATTTCGTTTTGCGGAACTTGCCGGTAAAAGATAAAAGCAATTAAACCGCCGTTAGATTTCAGGCTTTAAAACATTGAGAAGTATTTTTATTGTTTAAAAATAAACAGAGAATCCGAGCTATTAATCTTTAGGCAAAATGTTATAATGAATCAAAAGGTCGTTTAATCAATTTATTAAAATAATTATGGAAAACGAAGATAAAAAAATGGGAATGAGCGATTCTGATAATGGTAAATGCGAAGAATGCATGAAGCATTGGCACGCGCACGGCCACTGCCCTATGTGTGCGATGGGCGGAGGGTGGCACTGCGGCCATATGGGCAAGTTCATTATTCTTAAAATAATTGTTTGCCTAATTATACTTTTGACTGTTTTGTGGGTCGGGATAAAAATAGGCGAACTCAAGGTTTCTTACGATCTTTATCGGCCGAATGGTGTTTATATGATGCGCGGCATCAATCCCGAGGCGTGGTATGGAGTTGCGGGAGGTTGTCTGACGACGTCAACACTTTCTGCTCCGACAAAATAGAGGCTTGCTTTTAAAAAACA
>JAMDBA010000055.1 GCA_023484365.1 Patescibacteria group bacterium | reverse complement strand
GCGATACCGCTAAGTTTTTCGGTCCTAGCTATATAGAAAAAACCGAAGCTTATCTTGATAAACACGGCCAAAAAAGCGCTTTTTCGGGAAGATTTTCTGGTTTTATCAGGCCTTTTATTTCTTTTGTGGCCGGAGTCAGGCGGATAGATTACCGTCGCTTTCAGATTTTTAACTTTTTAGGCGCGGTGGCTTTTGGATTCGTCTTTATTGTTACCGGTTTTATTCTGGGTGAAGGCTGGCAATTTACAGCGCTTTGGATAGACAGGTTTGACCTTTTTATTTTTGGCGCTGTGGCGGTTGTCGCTATCAATGTTTATGTTTGGAAAATCATTGTTGATAATAAACTCGCCATAAAGGCTTCGGTAAAATTATTTTTTAAATCATTGGTTTTGGCAGTGAAAGAAAATAAATTTCTTAGAAAATGGGCGGACAAACACCCGCGGCTTGCGGGATTTATTAAAAGGCGTCTTTCGGCTGATGGGTATTTAGGGATACATTTCACGGTGGGGTTTTTGGCTATATCGTTATTTTTGTGGGGATTCTTTAGTGTCGTTGAGGATATAATATTTAGAAACGATCTTTATCTTGTTGATTTGAGGGTGGTTAATTTAATGTCAGCGCTTAGAACTCCGGTTTTAAACAGGATTATGCTTTTTATAACTGATTTCGGAGAGTGGCAAATGATAACCCTTTTAAGTTTAATTGTTATTTTAATGCTTCTACGTCGGCGGAAGATATCCCAGTTGTTTACTTTGGCGGCCGGAGTTGTGGGAGGCGTCCTGCTTTTTTCTTTAACTAAAATTATCTCGCATCGTTCACGTCCTCCTTTATTTGACAGGATTTTTCCTGTGGGAGGGTATAGCTTTCCAAGCGGGCATTCCGTGATGGCGGTAGTTTTTTACGGTTTGCTGACTTATTTTTTAATCAGAGTCGTAAAGAAATGGCGGATTAAGGCGGCGATTTTTTTGGGCGGGATATTCTTTGTTTTTTTAATAGGATTATCAAGGGTTTATCTGGGCGTTCATTACCCGACTGACGTTGTCGGCGGCTGGATGCTGGGATTTTTTTGGCTGGCAATTATTATAACAGCTCTGGAGATAAGGATAAGGTATTTCCCGCCCAGCCACACCCCGGTCATTATTTCTTCTAAAAAAATATTCAGCGTCGTCATAATATTTTTGGTAATTTTTTACGCTGTTTTCGCTTTCGTTTTTTATAAAATCAGAGAACCGTATCTTTATCCTATTGAATCAAAAACTTATCAGGCGATTCCCGTGCCGGCTCCGGAAGATATTTTTTCTGTTCTGCCAAAAACTTCTGAAACCTTGACCGGGTCGCCGATGGAGCCCATATCGCTTATTTTTGTCGGCAGCAAAGCGCAGATTGAAAAATCGTTTATTGCGGCAGGATGGGTAGAGGCGGATAAAATAACGCCGACCAGTATTTGGAAAATAATGGAGGCTGCAAGCTTTGGCGGCGCCTACCTGAAAGCGCCGATGACGCCGTCGTTTTTCAATTACGCGATAAATAATTTTGGCTTTGAGAAGCAGTTGGGTTCGGTATTAAACAGGCACCATCTGCGCTTTTGGCAGACCAATTTTGTCTTTAATGGAGAGAGAATCTGGGTAGTAACAGCCAGTTTTGATGAGGGGCTTAAATATCTGGTGGTCCATCATATTACTCCTAACATTGATAAGGAAAGGGATTTTGTCCTAAAAGATATTTTAGCTACCGGTCTCGTTAAAGGATATAAAGAATATCAGTTAGTTTCCGCTGAAAGCGGACATAATCAGGCGGGTGATTATTTTTATACGGACGGAAAGGCTTATATTGTGATTTTAAAAAATAACTAATTATTTTTTAACGCCGGTCACGATTGACTTTATCGCTGATTTGAATTTAAATTGAAATAATGCTTACCAGGAAAATCGGCATAGATTTAGGAACTGCGAATACGGTGGTTTTTGTTCCGAACAGCGGGTTTGTAATAAACGAGCCGACTATCGTTGCTTTAAGTCAGCCGGATAATTCTGTTTTAGCTGTCGGAACGGAAGCCAAAGAAATGATTGGCCGCACGCCGGAAGAAATTCGCGCTTATAAACCTCTTAAAGATGGCGTTATTGCCGATTATTATATTACGCGTTCAATGCTGACGTATTTTATTAATAAGGCCGTGGGCTGGTTTAATTTTATCAAGCCTGACGCTATTATTTCTGTCCCTGCCGGGATTACGCCGACTGAAAGGCGGGCGGTCAGTAATGCCGCCAAAGAAGCCGGCGCCAAAGAAGTTTTCTTGGTCCGCGAGCCGATTTTGGCTGCCTTGGGGGCCGGTATACCGATTAACGCCCGGTCGGGGAATATGATCATCAATATCGGCGGAGGCACTTCTGAAGTGGCTGTCGTGGCTTTGGGTAATATCGTTTCTTGGACAAGCTTAAGAGTCGCCGGCAATAAATTTGATGCGGCAATTATTGATTATGTTAAGAAAAAATATAATCTGGCTATCGGCGAACAGACCGCCGAACAGGTAAAAATAGATATCGGCTCGGCTATACCAACAAAAGAAAAACTGGAATGCGAATTGCGCGGCCGCGACTTAATAACAGGATTGCCGAAAAATATTATTATCACCGGCAATGAAATCGCTGAAGCGCTCAACCCGCTTTTAATTGAAATCGCTCAATCAATTCAAAATGTTTTTAATCAGACGCAGCCGGAATTGGTTTCTGACATAATATCCAAAGGGGTTATCCTTTCCGGCGGCAGTGTCCAGCTTCGGCATTTGGACGACTTCTTTAAAAAGTTTTTTGGCGTGGCGGCGTATGTCGCCGAAGAGCCCCTGTTTTGTGTCGCCAAAGGAACAGGCTTGATTCTTGATAATTTGGATTTATATAAGAGGACACTGCTCAACAAGAGATGATCGGGCACGAAAAATTAAAAACGTTGTTCAAAAAACTATCCGCCGAAAACAAGATCCAAAATTCAATATTTTTTGGAGAGGAAAAAATCGGCAAAAATATTTTCGCGCTTTCGTTGGCAAATTACCTTGAAAAAGGGCTGCTTGAAGAACCCGGATCCGTTCTTAGTGATTTAATTTTAATTGGCGGCGACGGGCAGAGTTTAGGAGTGGATGTCGTCAGGCAAATCAAGGAATTTTTAAGCGAGAAGCCTTTTTTTAGCCCTTATCGTCTGGCTTTAATAAATGACGCCCAGCTTTTAACTACTGAAGCGCAGAACGCGCTTTTAAAAATTTCCGAAGAATCTGCGGCGAGTTCCAGGATTATTTTGGTGACCAGGGATTTTGAATTGCTTTTACCCACGCTTTCTTCAAGGTTTCAAAAGTTTTACTTTAATAATTTAAGCAAAAAAGAGATGGTGAAATTTTTAAAATTACGATTTAATTTAGTTGGGGAAAAAGCGGAAACCCTAATTAAAAAAACATTTGGCCAGCCGGGACGAGCGGCAGAATTGCTGGCGGACAAAAGAAGCGCTGCCAGTGATCTGATTAGAGCGTCGTCATTGCGTCGCAAAGCGTTAATCAAAGAGTTGGTTGCCGGCGACGATTTTGATTTACGTAATTTTTTAGGCGATTTAATAGCTGATCTTTCTACCGACACTAGTAAAAACTATTATCTTATAAAAAAGACTTTAAAGCTCTATCGGCAATCAGAGTTTAATCTTAATCCTCGTCTTCAATTAGAAAATTTGCTTCTGGAAATGTACAATTAATAATTATGGATGTTTACGTAAAAAAATTAAAAGATAAATTTAAAGATATTATTTCAAATTTTGAACGCGAAATACTAGCCGTTCGCAGCAACAGACCCACGCCTCAACTTTTGGAAAACATTAGAGTCAGCGTGTACGGCCAAGTTCTGCCCTTAAAGCAGCTCGGCTCGCTTAGCGTCGCTCCTCCCAGGGAAATAATCGTAAATTTATGGGATAAAAGTATTTTGAAAATCGCCGTTAAGGCCATTGAGGATGCTAAAATTGGAGTCAGCCTCAGCGATGACGGTAATATAATCAGGGCCGCTTTGCCGGTTTTAAGCGAGGAAAGGAGAAAAGAATTTGCTAAACAGGTTTCTAAAATTGCCGAAGAAGCAAGAATTCAGGTTCGCCGTGACAGGGACGAAATAAACAAAGAGATCAAATCGGCGGAAGAAGAGGGGAAATTAAGCGAAGACCAAAAATTTAAAGCTCTTAAAGAGATTCAGGGAGCAACCGAAGAAATAAACAAGAAAATTAATTCTGTCGCCGACTCAAAAACAGAAGAATTGATGTCTCAATGATAATTTTTTTAGTTATAATCGCGCTTATTTTTTTGATAATCACTCACGAGTTGGGTCATTTTTTATTGGCAAAGATTTTTAAAATCAGAGTTGACGAATTCGGTCTTGGCTATCCGCCTAAAATTATTTCTAAAAAAATCGGCGAAACAGACTACAGTCTGAATATGCTGCCTTTCGGCGGTTTTGTCAGGATTACTGGTATGGCCGACGAAGAAGAAGGCGCGGCGCCAGCCGACAATGACGCTCGGAGCTTTGCGAGTCAGGGAGCTTTAAAAAGAGCGGCTATTCTTTTTGGTGGAGTCTTTATGAATTTTTTAACCGGATGGCTTATTTTAGCTTTTGTTTTTATGATTGGGATCTCTCCGGCGATAGTCATAAGCGGGGTCGCTCAAAATTCACCGGCTGCTTTGGCGGGAATTAAAACAGGAGATAAAATAAATAATTTTTCCAATAGCGATGAATTTCTTAATTTTATCAACCAGCATCGCGGTCAGCCGATAACTTTGAGTATTGACCGGCAAGGCAAAGAAATGGCTTTATCGGTAACTCCGAGAGTAAATCCGCCTCAGGGCGAAGGAGCTATCGGAGTGGCATTCGCTCAGGCCGGTATCACTCCTCAGCCATTTTTTGTCGCGCTTTGGAATAGCCTGCTCCAGTCTCTCGTTCTTTGCTGGCTTATTTTAAAAACATTTGGGGTTTTGGTAATTAATTTGGTGACTAAGGCGTCGCTTTTATCCGGCGTCGTTGGGCCTATCGGGGTTTTTCAGGTCGCCGAGCAGGCGAGTTCTTTGGGTTTTATATTTTTCTTTAATTTATTCGCGCTCATCGCCTTAAATCTCGCCGTTTTAAATCTCTTACCCTTACCCGCGCTTGACGGCGGTCACCTGTTTTTTATTTTAATAGAAAAAATAAAAGGGTCGCCGGTTTCTAAAAAAATTAAGGCAGGAGTTAATAGATTCGGCTTAGCTTTTTTAATAATTTTAATGGTTTTAATAAGCGTCAGGGATGTCAGCCATTTGTTTTAGCGGAAAATAGCTATATCTTCCGCGAGCTGACTTCTTTGACTTCTTTTATTTTTTTAATCTTAAGGATTATATTTTCTATTTTATTTTTATCGGTTGTGTCGCAGATAATTTTATTTATAATAAACTGGCCGGTGGGCTGATTGACGGTGTTGATACCGACAATGTTAATGTGCGAGCGGTTAATAACGGAGGCGATTTCTTTAAATATGCCAATTCTGTCTTTAACTACCACTTTGATCTCGGTTTTAAAGGAAGATGTTTTAAGAATGCTTTTTTGAGAGTTGTTTTTAAGGGCTGATTTAATTCTGTCCCTGGCAATGCTTGTTTTTACAAACTCAAGCCAATCCTCGGAAGGTTTCTTGTTTTTCTGGGATAAAATTTCCACGACGTCGCCAGAACGGAGTTCAAAATTTAAGGGAACTATCTGCTGGTTTACTTTTGCCCCGACGCAGGTATTTCCAATATCCGAGTGAACCTGATAAGCGAAGTCAATCGGCGTGGCTCCGGATGGCAAGTCATAAACATCTCCTTTTGGCGAAATAACAAATATCCGATCTTTGAAGAAATCAATTTTCATTGATTGTAAGAATTCTTCCGAATTGTCGCCGAGATCCTGGTATTTTTCCTGCCAGCTTCGGAGTTGTTTAACCCAAAGGACGTCTTCGGTTTTCGCTTTTACCGATTTGCGTTCCGCGTAACCAGAAGAACCTTTATTTTGTTCGTAAATCCAGTGCGCGGCGATACCATTCTCGTCTTCTTCGTGCATTTGTTTGGTTCTTATCTGGAACTCAATTCTTTTTTCTTCAGGACCGATGACGGTGGTATGAAGGCTGCGGTAGCCGTTCGGTTTTGGCATAGCGATATAATCTTTAATGCGTCCGGGAAGCGGCGGCCAAAACTGATGGATTATTCCCAGCGTGGCATAGCATTCCTCAACATTGGAAACAATAATTCTGAAGGCTATTAAATCGTAAATTTTTTCTATATCCATATCATAACGGAGTAATTTTTTATAAAGACTTGAATATCTTTTAGCGCGAAAATCAATCATAAGCGGAGAAATGTTCCTTTCGGATAGAGCCTTTTCTATTGCCGGTTTTATTTTTAACAGGTAATCCTCTCTTTTGCTGAATTCTTCTTTAATGTGATTTTTTAACCAGTCATACTCTTTTGGATGAATATAAGGGAAAGCTAAATCCTCAAGTTCGCCGCTTAAATTTTGCATCCCCAGCCTATAAGCCAGAGGAGCGTATATTTCAGCGGTTTCTAAAGCGATCCTTTTTTGCTTTTGCGGAGGCAGAGCGGAAAGGGTTTTCATGTTATGAAGCCGGTCGGCGAGTTTTATGAAAATAACCCTTAAATCCTCGCTAAGAGAGAGAATCATTTTGCGGAGGTTTTCCGCTTTCGCTTCAATGCCACGATATTTTATTTTTCCCAGCTTTGTTACTCCTTCAACTAAAAAAGTTATTTCCGGACCGAATTCCGCCAACACTTTTTCTTTTGTTGCTTCCGTGTCCTCTATAACGTCGTGAAGAAGGGCGGCCGCTATCGTCGCCTCATCTAAGTGCCAATCTAAAACGGATTGTGCTGCTGCCAGGGGGTGGGAAAAATAAGGCTCGCCGCTTTTGCGCTTTTGGCCGGAATGCATCCGCTCCGAGAATTCGTAAGCTTTTTTAATAAGCGGGGATTTTTGCGCTAATTCTTTTATTGTCATTTATTCCTAAATTGTATTATCTAAAGTTTTTTTTGCAATTATCATCATACTGCCGCTTATGGTATAATAAAAAATAACAGGGCTTAGTCGGGCCTTTAATAAATTAAGTTAATAAAAATGTTTTATCCTATGATGTTTAGCTACGGAGATTCTTGGGGGTGGGGGAATATGATTATAATGCTAATATGGTGGATAATAATTATCGTTGCCTTTGTTCTTGCGATAAGATGGATGGTTATAACTAGCGGTGGGCGCAGAGAAGGAAGGGATGCCGTTGAAATCCTTAAAGAAAGATACGCTAAAGGAGAGATAGATAAAAAGGAATTTGAGGAAAAGCTGCGTGAGTTGAAGGAATTATAGTCGTTTTGGGTGATTTCCAAGGTCGTTTTTTGTTTAATTTAATTAATATATTTATGAATAAAATATCAAAACAGGTTATTTTGGTTTTAAGAGTGGCGCTTGGCTGGCTGATGCTTTACGCCGGATTAGATAAAGTGTTGAGCGGTAATTGGACGGCAGCCGGATTTTTGGCTGGAGCGAAAACGTTCAATTCTTTTTATGTTCTTCTGACTCATCCCGGTATTATCGGCGTAGTGAATTTCTTTAACGAGTGGGGACTGACTCTTTTAGGCATTTCGTTGATTCTCGGTGTCTTTGTCCGCTGGAGCTCAATTCTTGGAGCGGTTTTAATGCTTCTTTATTATTTCGCGTCCAATGCTTTGCCTTCGGTTTCGGAAGGTTTCATTGTTGACGATCACATTATTTACGCTCTGATTTTGATTTTCTTCGCCGCGATAAACGCCGGCTATTATTACGGTCTTGACTCGGTTTTATCCAAAACAAGTTCCAAATATTTAAAAAAGATCATCGGTTAACCAATGGCAGGCAAAAGAGATGTCATCGTTATTCTCTGGAATATCAGGAGCTTATTTAATGTCGGCTCTATTTTTAGAACCGCTGACGGCGCGGGAGTAAGTAAAATTTATTTGGCTGGCTACACTCCCGCTCCGGTTGATGTTTTCGGAAAATACAGGCCGCAAATAGCGAAGGTTTCTTTGGGCGCCGAAAAATCGGTTAAGTGGGAAAAGGCGGCGAAATCCGCCCAGGGAACAGTTAGTTTAATTAAAAAAATAAAAAAAGAAGGTTATCAAATTTTAGCCGTAGAGCAGGCGAAAAGATCAATAAATATTTTTTCCGCCAGTGGCGGATCCGCCTTAGGCGGAAAATTTAAGCAGGCTAATCGCAGTGATAGATTTTGTCTGATTATGGGCAATGAAGTTTCCGGCCTTCCGCCAATAATTTTAAAATCCGCCAATAAAATTTTGGAAATTCCGATGAGAGGCAAAAAAGAATCGCTTAATGTTTCGGTGGCGTTCGGCATAGTGGCTTATTTATTGGCGCCGCAGAACTATTGATTTTTTAAATAAAAATAATATACTATCATCAGTTCGTAAAATTATAAAAAGTTTGGCTTTATAGCTAAAGGAGGAAAGTATGGGAGGATTTTTCAGGATAGAGACAGGGAGATTCTTCAGGCGTACTGAAAATAGTATTTCTATGCCCGATTATTCAGAAGATTTATTACATAAAAAAATACACGAGACTAGGAATCCTGCGCTGCGACATATTCTCATATCTTATCTACCCCATGATAATTCTGTTCTTCCGTTTGGTGGATTTGTGCGCAAGTTTGGAAGCGAGAAGCTTAAGAAGATGTACTTAAAAGAATAAACAGATAATCAACCCGGCGTTTTTGCCGGGTTTTTTATTTCAGGAAGCTCCGGGCTTTAGCTCGGGGAGGAGGTCGTTTATATAAAAATTCGTCCTACTTATCTTTTTTCTTGACGAAATAAAATTTATTAAATATACTATTTTCAGCGAGCCAAAGTTATTATTTGGCTTAAATTAAAACAAAAAAGGAGAAAAACAAATGGGAGGATTTTTCAGAACAAAAACCGGAAGGTATTTCAAAAGATGTGGGTCCGATAGAGATCCTTGGGATGATCGGGTTAGTCTCGTGGGACTGCCGTCAGGAAAGAAGGGCGACGGCGAGAAAAATAAGGTAAAGATAGAAATTGAACAGGGAAGTCCGACCTCCGATAGGCCCGCCAGAGTTCTGGTTTACCAGGGCGAAAAACTTGTTGCGGAAATTATCGCGACAGTTGAGCTGGGAAGGGGATGCCATTATGAAATGTCCGATTACGTGGCTCTTAAAATAGAAAAGCATTAACTTTCGCCTCCGATATTATGTCGGAGGCTTTTATTGTCTTTAGAGCCGAATTACGCCTGGCCTATTGACTTCTAATTTTAATTGAATATCATTGAAATTAATCCGCAGACAACGGGTATTCTAAAAGAAATAAATCCCGCCGAGGAAAACATTTTTGTTATCCTAATTCTGCGGCCAAAGGCCGTTTTTTATTTCTCTAAGGGGAACAAAAATGAATCCCGTTAGAGATTAGATTGATATAGACGAAAGATCTATCAATTAAAAACGCGCTTTATCATCACATTTTGGTCGGATGTGATTTTACGGAAACATAAGTGTTTCCTATCTCTAACGGGATGAAAAATAAAAATCAAAAACAAGAGGAAATTAAAAAAGGAGAAAAATTCCTGAAAGATTCCCAGGGTTTGGTTATGTTTGATATTTCCAAAATAAATACCGCTTCTTTAACCAAGTTAAGATCAGAGCTAAGGAAAGTCGGAGCGCCTCTTTTGGTAATCAAAAAAAGGTTATTGGGGATTATTCTTAAAAAAGAAGGCGTTGATTTCCAGCCTAATCAGTACAAAATTTCAACGGGAACGGTTTTCTCTCCTAATATTGAAGATGGAGCGAGGACTGTTTATAAATTCTTGAAAGATCTGGAGGCTGAAAAGGTGGCCGGCTTAAGTAAGATTATAGGCGGAGTTGACCTTAAGAATAAGACTTTAATCGGCGCTGATCAGCTTAAATTAATCGGAGCTTTGCCTTCGCGCGACGTTTTGCTTTCCCAGCTGATAGGAGCAATTTCTTCGCCGCTAAGAGCCTTGCTTTATGTTTTGGAAGAAAGGAGCAAAAAGGTCGGGTCTGCCTCCGCCAGCAAATTAATTGACGGATAGCGGATAAAAAGCAGATAAAAATAAAATTATGGATAAAAAATTTGAAGAAATAATTTCAAAAATAGAATCTTTAAGCGCTTTAGAGCTATCGGAATTAGTTAAAGCTATTTCCGAAAAATTCGGTGTATCGGCAATGGCTCCCGCTGCGGCTGCCGCTTCGGGCGAAAAAGCTGAAGAAAAAACCGCTTTTGATGTTGTGCTAAAATCCGGCGGCGCTCAAAAAATAAACGTCATTAAAGTAGTCAGAGAAATTACAGGATTGGGTTTGAAAGAATCAAAAGATTTGGTTGAAGGCGCTCCTAAAACGGTAAAAGAAGGAGTTAAAAAAGAAGAGGCAGAAGAAATGAAAAAGAAATTAGAAGAAGCGGGAGGTCAAGTTGAAATTAAGTAACTCGCTCAATAAGAGCGAGGGGCGCTTAGCTCAGTGGCAGAGCGTTGCATTTATTCACCCGCCTAAATTTCGGGCGTTTAGCTCAGTGGTTAGAGCGTTCCGTTCACATCGGAAAGGTCGGAGGTTCGATCCCTCCAACGCCCACGCTCTAAATTTGGGTGGGCAAGCCGCAAAGATCGTAGGTTCAATTCCTACAGCGCCCATAAAAAAATCACTAATTTAATATTCGGAGATTGAACGCCGGAGCTTTAATTTATAGCAATAAATTTTAGCGAGACGGTGTCCAGATGTTGAGCGAGCGTCGGCGCGCGAAAGAATCGCGGGCAATCCTTGCAGCCTCCATAAACAAAAGCTATCAATTAAATATTTGGGGCGAAGCTTGCGGGCGGCCCTCTTGCTTGGCGCGCAGCCGGTAATATTTTGAGTAATAATTATGACCAGGAAATTCCCCGTCGTCGGATAATCCTTGTCAGCGGAGAAGCGGGGAATTATAACCGAGGAATGGCTAATAAAAATCTGTTTAACGTAGGAAGCGCTATTTTTAGCAATAAGACCACTGTATTAATTTAATAAAACAATGTTCGGGGACAATCTGTTGATATCTTTCGGCCTATCGCTGGTTTTTTCGCTTAAATACTGATCTTTTTAATCCTTATATTAAGGATTTTTTGTTTTGACAGTTTTTGTGAGTGGGATATCATTAAAGAGAAGTGGTGAATTGTGGATAATTTTGGGGATAAATAGCCACTTTGGGGGATAATATGTTTTTAGGAGAATACAAACATAGTTTAGATAATAAGGGACGAGCAGCTATTCCGGCAAAATTCAGAGCTGAGCTTTCAACCGGCGCAATAATAACGCGCGGCTTAGATTTTTGTCTTTTTGTTTTTCCGTCAAAATCTTGGGAGTCGTTGGCGGGTAAACTTACAGCGTTGCCTCTTGCTCAAGCTAATTCGCGCGCCTTTGCGCGTTTAATGTTGGCCGGCGCGGCCGATGCGGAGCTTGACGCTCAGGGCAGAGTTTTAATTCCTGAATACTTAAGGAAATACGCGGATTTAAAGAAAGAAGTTGTCATTGCCGGTCTTTATAACCGGTTGGAAATTTGGGATAAGGACAGATGGGAAGAATACAAAAAGAAAACAGAGGGCGCTTCCGATGAAATTGCCGAAAAATTAGGAGAGTTAGGAATATAAAAATGCACAAACCAGTTTTACTAAAACAAGCGAAAGAAGTTTTGAATCCTCGGCCGGGAGAGTTTTTTATTGACGGCACTGTTGATGGCGGAGGGCACGCAGCGATGATTATTGAAAACATTGAACCGGACGGAATTTTTCTCGGTATTGATTGGGATAAAAATATGATTGATAAGTTAAATTCAAAATTCGAAAATCAAAGGTCGAAATTAAAAAATCTGATTTTAGTCAATGATAATTACGCCAATCTTCCAGAAATTTTAAAAAGATATAATCTGCCGAAAGCCGACGGCATTCTGATAGACTTAGGATTTTCTTCTGATCAGCTTGAAGCGGGAAGGGGATTCAGTTTTTTGAAAGACGAACCATTGGATATGCGCTACAATACCGCAGAAAATTTTCCGGCGGCCGAAATTATAAACAATTTAGACGAAAATAGTTTGGCGGATATATTTTTTAATTACGGCGGCGAAAGGCAATCCCGAAAAATAGCAAAAGCTATTGCTATAGAGAGAAAAAAAACTCCAATTGAAACGACCGCTCAATTATCCGCAATTATTTTACGGGCAGTTGGTAGAAATTATGAAAGAGGAAGGATTAATCCGTCAACCAGAGTTTTTCAGGCATTAAGAATTTTTGTTAACAAAGAATTAGAAAATCTTGAAAAAGCTTTGGGATTTCTGCCGGAGATTTTGAAAAGCGGATCTGGCCGGGTCGCGCTGATAAGCTTTCATTCGCTTGAAGATAAATTAATTAAAAATGAGTTTAAAAAAATAGCCGAGGCTAATCGGGGTAAAATTTTGACCAAAAAGCCGGTAGCCGCGGACAGGGAAGAGATATTGGCAAATCCTCGCGCAAGGTCGGCAAAATTAAGAGCTTTACAGATAGTATGACAATAATTAAATTTAACAAAAATAAAAATTTTTATCTTAGGGTTTTAATAATTTTCCTTCCTATTATAATTATTGAGACTGTCGGTTTGATTTCTTTGTATAGTCAGACGGTTGTAATAAATTACAATGCTGCTCAGACCAAAGCGGAGCTTCAGTCGGTTCAGGCGCGGGAAGCAGAGGCGAATAATCAAATATTTGGTTTATTTGCCAGTCAAAATGTTGTAAATTTCTCGCAATCTCATGATTTGGCCATTGACAATCAGCCTCAATATTTAGAAACAAATTCCAAATGGGCTTTCGCTTCTCAGTATTAATAATAATTTTAACCTTAGCAGGTTCTCTTTTAGTATTTCATTTTTATCAGATTCAAATAGCCAAGGGTTCTTATTATTTGGCGCGAGCCGATATGCAGTTTGCGGCAAGCGGTATATTTGCCGCAGATCGAGGAGCTATTTACGGAACGGATAAAAACGGCAATCTTATTCCTCTGACTATAAACAAAGATTATCCACTAATTTTTGCCGATCCTGAGCAGATAAGCGATATCCAGGAAGCGGCCAACGAAGTCGCGCCTATTGTGGGCCAGCCGGTTAATCAGCTGGAAAAAATTTTTTCAAAACCTAACGACTCCTACGAGCTTTTGGAGCGCAAAGCCGATCCGGCTGTTGCTCAAAAAATTGACGATTTGAACCTTAAGGGTATTTACACTTCTTATGAATCGGAAAGATATTATCCGTTTGGTCCGCTGGCGAGCCAGCTCTTGGGTTTTGTTGGCTACGATAGCCAGTCGCTAGGACAAAGCGGCCGTTATGGCGTTGAAAGTTTTTATAATTCTTTGCTTAGCGGCAATCCTGGCAGCGTTAATAACGGTAAAATTATTTCTTCTCAGCCGGGCAGCGATCTTACCCTTACTATTGATCCAAACATTCAAGATGAGGCTGAATCTGTTTTAAAAAATCTGGTAAGCGCGAATAATGCCAGCGGAGGCAGCGTCATCGTTGAGGACCCCAAAACTGGGAAAATATTGGCAATGGGCGAATTTCCTAATTTTGATCCGAATAATTACGCAAATTCTCCTCTTAAAAATTTTATAAATACCAATGTACAGTCTGTTTATGAGCCGGGTTCAATTATGAAAGTTATCACGATGTCGGCAGGAATTGATTCCGACAAAATAACGCCGAATACTACGTATGACGACAAAGGATATGTAAATATAGATAAAGCGCATATTACAAACTACGACTTCACCACTCACGGTCCTTATGGCCCAGGGACAACGATGACTCAGGTTATTGAACACTCAATCAACACGGGAGCTATTTTTGCCGAAAATCAGATTGGGAACAATATTTTTCTAAATTATCTTCAAAAATTCGGACTTGACCAAAAGACGGGCATAGATTTGCCCGGTGAGGTGAGCGGGAATATAAGCCAGCTTAATCCGAAGTCGCCTCAGGTTGATTGGGACACGGCTGCTTACGGTCAGGGCGTGGCGGTTTCTCCGATTGAGCTTGTAAGCGCGATTTCGGCGATCGCCAACAACGGGATGCTCATGCGGCCATACGTTAATGCCGCGCTGCAGCCGCAGGAAATACGCCAAGTCGTTAGCTCAAACACGGCGGCACAGGTAACCAAAATGATGGTTGACGCGGTTGATCTTGCTGACGTCGCAAGCATCAGCGGTTATTCAATGGCCGGAAAAACCGGCAGCGCGTTTATTCCAAATCCTGCCGGCGGAGGATATTTGAATAAGCTGATAGATTCATATATTGGTTTCGGACCGGCGTCTAATCCTCGCTTTGTCGCGTTTATCCGATTAAACGCTATTCCCGTCACTTCTCTTGCCGCGGAAACAGTAGTTCCGGCGTTTAAAGAGTTGTCGCAATTCATAATTAATTACTACAATATCTCGCCCGACAGAATCAATGGATAAATAAATATGAAAAAAAGATCAAATAAAATTTTAAGAATCATATTGAAATTCTTGGCTCAAAAAACTCTTAAGAAATATCGGCCCGGCATTATTGGCGTTACGGGAAGCGTCGGTAAAACTTCATCTAAATTAGCCATCGCTGATGCGCTGTCGTCCGAAAGGAACGTGAGGGCGATCAGAGCGAATTTTAATAATGAGCTCGGGTTTCCGCTGGCGATTTTAGGAAATTATCAGAAAATCGGATATCCAATTATTTTTTGGCCAAAGGTTATAGCCGCCGGAATAATAAAATTAATTTTTAAGTTCCCGTATCCTGATATTTTGGTTTTGGAATATGGCGCCGATAATCCGGGCGACATCAAATATCTTTTGGATATTGCTAAGCCGAACATTGGAGTTATTACGGCGATAGGTGACATACCGGCTCATGTTGAATTTTTCAGTTCTCCCGAAGAATTAGCGAAAGAAAAATCCCGCTTAATTGAGGCGGTGGGCGTTAACGGATTTGCGGTTTTAAATGCTGACGACGAAACGGTGATGAGCCTCAAAAACAAAACAAGATCCCATATAATGACATTCGGTTTCGGTGATCGGGCTGACGTCAGAATAATTAATTTTGAGAACCGGTTTGATGATGATTGGCGGGGAATATTATTTAAGTTGGCGTACAATGGCAGCGTGGTGCCAATTAAAATTAATGGAGCGCTTGGCAAATCGCATGCTTACGCGGCTGCTGCCGCCGCGGCGTGCAGCTTGATATTTGGGATTAATCTGGTTAAAATATCTGACGCGCTTAATAAGTATCAGCCGTTAAACGGAAGGATGACGCTTGTGAGAGGCGTAAAAGATACCTGGATAATAGACGACAGTTATAATGCCAGCCCTCTTTCAATGCACGCTGCTTTGGATACCTTAAAAACGCTTGAGGCGAAAAGAAAAATCGCTGTTCTTGGCGATATGCTGGAAATAGGCAAATATTCTCTTGAGGCGCATGAAAAATTAGGCCGATTGGCTTACGGAATTATTGATGTTTTATTTACGGTTGGCCCGCGCGCTAAGTTTATTGCCGGCGCGGCAATTGACGCAGGAATGAAAAAAGATAAGGTATTTATTTTTGATACAGCGGATGAAGCGAAATTAAAAGTTCGGGAGATTATCAAAAAAGGGGATATTGTTTTAATAAAAGCGTCTCATGCTATTGGGATTGATAAGGTGGTTGAGGAGATAAAATTTGTATAAAAGAGATAAGCTGCGACTCAAAAGTTTGCTACTCCTTTTATAAATCAACTAAGCTCTGATAGAATAATAATGTTAATACCGTTATTGCCGTCATCGTCTAGTCCGGTCTAGGACGCCAGGTTCTCATCCTGGTAACCCGGGTTCAAATCCCGGTGACGGTGCAAATCACAAATAAGCAAACAATATTGATAAACGAGATTTTAACGGCGGAGTTCCGATTTATAACAATAAATCGGGAATGATCCGCCAGCTGGCGGAGACGCCCCGAGGAGTTTTTCGCGACGGGGAAAAACTTAGTTGCGGGCAAATCCCGCAACGGCGCGATTTTAAAATATAAAGCCCCCTGCTTGCGCAAGGGGCTGCAACGATGTCCTTACTATAGTCCCGCTAACCGTAATCGTGTTCCTTCATGGACCCTCCATGGTTGGTTTTGCGTTTGGCGTGCATTTTTTATTTGTGCCCGCCGTTTGCTTTCCGGAACTCTCTTCCGTAGAGGTTGTATAGATTTTAAGCAGAAACGGGTAAGGAGGAGGCGGCTCTCGCGAACCGCCCCTGGGAAAAATTATTGTAATGGCTACCCAAGACGGCCTACTGCGCGCATTAACCGGAGCACCCGATTTGCGTTTTTTATGCAGATTCCCTCTTGCTGACCATAAACAATATCAAGTATCTAATTACATTATAATCGATATTATTGTATTTGTCAAGTCCAGGTATGGATGCCGGTGGTATTACAGCAAAATTGCGCTTAATCATAATTATTGATGGCGGATTAGCGCGCAAAATAGTATAATTCAATAAATGGCTGACCAATCTTCACATATTCAAAACGTAGAGCATCCTAATTTAGAGGCCGACATAGGAAGGCTTTCTTCGGAAATTAAAAAACATTACGAGCGTCCCGAGGCGGTAAATTTGAGCGACCGGGAGATTATTAAAAAATCTTTGCAATCGGCCTATTCTCAGCCTGTTCAACCAAAGGCGGCGCCGGCGGGGAAACAAGTTTTGGAAACAGAAAGTATTCTGCCTGATTATGCCAAATCCGCTCCGGAAGAAATAAAAATGAAAATAGAGAAGTTAGTTGAGATGACTTTTAGGGAGGGGCTGGGAAAGGCGACGGAAGAAGCAAAGAAGCAAGATCCTTTTATTTTAGACGCGTTTCATGATTCTTTAGTTGAAAAACTTTATCCGATTTTAAAGCAAAGAGGAATTATCAAATGATTGTTTTATTGGTTTTGGCGGCATTAATTATATTGGGGGCGGTTGGATTTTTAGCGTTTTATCTTTGGCGTATTTTTGAGAGTAAGGTTTTGATAAATTTAATTCAAATTGAAACTTATCTGATAAAATTCCCCCAAGAAAAGGCGGAGAATAAAGATTTTAAAGCGGAAATTAACAAAAGCGAGCAGTTGTTCAGCGCCTTATCATCGCTAAAATTCCCGGTGGCTTTTGAGGTTGCTGTTCCTCATGTTGGCGAGGAAATTTATTTCTATATTGCTATTCCGCGCAAGTTTAGCGGTGTGGCGGCAAAGCAAATTCAGGGAATTTGGCCGAAGGCAAACATTGAAAAAATGTCGGACGATTACAACATTTTTGCCCCTCAAGGAGCGAGCGCGGCGACATATCTGACCTTAAAAGATCCTTATGCTTTACCCATCAGGACATATACCGAAATCGGCGCCGATAGTTTTCTTCCTATTATTGAAGGATTTTCAAAAATAAACGAAGTTAACGAGGGGGCGGCGCTTCAAATTATGATAAGGCCGGCGCCTTCCGACGCCAAAAAAAACATTTTAAATTATATCGGCCAACTAAAGAAGGGGGGTAATTTGAGCAAAATGTTCCATGTTTCGCTTAGTCCATTTTCTTTAAAAGATGTCGGAGAAGCCATTTCTCCTTCTAAAAAACCGCAAAGCGAGCAGCCAAAAATTATTGACGAAACCGCGGTTAAAGCGCTGGAGTTTAAAGTGTCCAAGCCGCTATTTAGCGTTAACGCGCGAATAGTTGTTTCGGCAGGATCGCCTTATCAGGTTGATGAAATAATGAGTGGAATTTCAGCTGGATTTTCACAATTAACGGCGCCGGAAAAAAATGAATTCAATGTAGTTAAGGTTCGTAACCCTAAAAATTTATTTTATGAGTTTATTTTTAGAAAATTTAATGATTCAAAAGCGATGATATTAAACAGCGAAGAAGTTGCCAGTTTTTTTCATTTGCCGACATTTTCACTGATGACGCCGAAATTAAAATGGCTTAAATCCGCCGAATCAGCGCCACCCTCTAATTTGCCGAAAGAAGGGACGCTTATAGGTGAAAGTAATTTTCGGGGAGAAAGGAAGTCTGTTTATATTACCCCCGCCGATCGTCTTAGGCATTTTTACGCCATCGGTCAAACGGGTACCGGTAAAACAACACTTATAAGAAACATGGCTGTTGACGATATTAAAAAAGGGAAAGGTGTCGCGATCATTGATCCTCATGGAGACTTCGTGGAATCGGTATTAGGATTAATTCCAAAAGAAAGGATGGAAGATGTGGTTATTTTTGACCCGGGAGATCTGTGGCGGCCGCTGGGGCTGAATATGCTGGAGTACGATTTTAATCGGCCGGAAGAAAAGACTTTTATCGCCAATGAAATGTTAAGTATTTTAATTAAACTTTTTCCTGATTCCGGAGATGCAATGGGACCGATGTTTCAGCAATATATGCGAAACGCCCTCTTGTTGCTTATGGAAGATATGCCTAATGAGCCGGCGACGCTTATGGAAATCAGCCGGGTATTTACCGATGACGTGTTTAGAGAGCGAAAGCTTGAAAGAATACGCAATCCCGCTGTGATAGATTTTTGGGAAAAAGAAGCTACCAAAACGACTGGCGAAGCCGGTCTGGCAAATATGACTCCTTATATAACTTCAAAATTCGGCATATTTACGGCCAACGACTACATGAGACCGATTATCGGTCAGCCAAAATCAGCGTTTAATTTCCGAAAACTTATGGATGAAGGAAAAATTTTACTGGTTAATCTATCAAAAGGTAAAATCGGGGATATTAACGCTAACTTACTGGGAATGATAATAACCGGAAAAATTTTAATGGCGGCGCTTTCGCGCGTTGATATTGCGGACGAAAACCAAAGAAAAGATTTTTATCTTTATATTGATGAATTCCAGAACTTTACCACCGACTCTATAGCAATTATTCTTTCGGAAGCAAGAAAATATCGTTTAAGTTTAACCGTCGCCCATCAGTTTATCGCCCAGCTGACAGACAAAATAAAAGACGCTGTTTTTGGCAACGTTGGTTCAATGGCGGTATTAAGAGTAAGCGCTACCGATGCCGAATTTTTAGCAAAGCAATTTGAACCGACTTTCAGTCAGCAAGATTTGATGAGCATAGATAATCTGAATGCTTACGCGAAGATTCTAATAAACGGCGAAACTTCCAAGCCTTTTAATTTTAAAATTTTATTCCCGCCTAAAGGTGACCAAAACATTGCCAGGGAGATTAAAGAATATTCCCGCCAAAAATACGGCGCCGACAGGCAGATAGTTGAGGAAGAAATTTATAAGAGATTAAGATTCTAAAATAAAATATTGATTTCCAGATACCGCTTTAATCTTATTGATTATTATTTTATTTTTTGATATAAATTCTTTTAGAGCTTATTAAAGGCTTGCGTGTAAATAAATTAGAGGCAGATTGTCTAGGCTGTAAAGCCGCCGCGATCCGCGTTAAAATTTTGGTGAAATGCCAGTTAATTGGTGTTTCACGATAAAAATTTGGGCACGTAGTTCAGTGGTAGAACGCTGCGATGCCCCGTAGATAGCCTCGCTGTTCTGCTGGGGTCCTGACCTCGCACTAAAAAATTGCGCGTGTAGTTCAATGGTAGAACGCTGTCCTGATAAGACAGAGGTTCTTGGTTCGATTCCAAGCACGCGCACATTTTTACGCAATTTTTAGTACGGGGCAAGTAAGACAGAGGTCCCAGGTTCGATCCCTGGCGTGCCCACAGCCCAACCAAAAAAAGCGGAACCATTTTAATTTTTTATTTTTTTGTTATAATAAAACAATGGATTTAAAAGCAGATATCAGAAATAAATTAGGGAAAAGCGTTAAAGGCATCCGGAAGGAAGGTCAGATTCCGGCCGAGCTTTACGGTAAGGGCGTGGAAAATGTCCATTTAAGCGTAAGCGCCAAAGATTTTAAAAAAGTTTTTAAGGAGGCGGGAGAAAACGCTGTTGTAAATATTCTAATAGGCGACGCTAAGCATTCGGCTCTTATTCAGGATGTCAGCAGAGACTCCATAACCGGCGACCCTGTTAATATTGATTTTTATCAGGTTAGGATGGACGAGAAGGTCAAAGTCAGAATACCTTTGGAATTTATTGGTGAGGCGCCGGCTGTTAAAGAACAGGGCGGTCTGCTTAATAAAACAATGCTTGACGTTGAAGTTGAGGCGCTTCCCAGTGATTTGCCGCATTCGTTTAAAGTTTCTCTAGACGCCTTAAAAGATATCAATTCAAGTATTTATATTAAAGATTTGGATATTCCGAAAGGAGTAAAAATTATGATTGAGCCGACAACTGTAGTTGCTACCGTTATTCCTCCTGCCCCCGAAGAAGTTGTTGAAACGCCAATTAATCTTGAGGAAGTTAAAGTAGAATCCGAAGAGAAGAAAGTAGAAAGACAGAAAGCTAAAGAAGAGGAGGAAAAAGAAATTTCTAAAAGCTAACTTTGGGAATAAATGCTTCCAAAATTGAAAATTTTAAGAGACATCAAAAATCCTCGCGGCGAACTAAAACAAACAAAATTCCAAATAGATCTTAATCGTCAGCGTTTTTACAGAATTCCTCTCACCAAAATTTTGCGTTTTGGGATAATTATTTTTTCGGTAGTTTATTTTATCGTTGGTTTTGCGTGGGCGCCGGCAATACCATCGCAAGCCGCGGATCTCAGTTCTTCGGCGACCAGTTCCCAGGAGCGGACAGCTTTAGAAAATCAGCTCCAGCAACTTGAAGGCCAAATAAGCCAATATCAAAATAAGGTTCAGGCTTACCAAAAACAGGGTAGCAGCCTGAAGGGTGAAATAGGCAGTCTGAATAACCAAATCGCCAGCCTTAATCTTCAGATCCAGGTTTTAAATTTATCTCTAAGCCAGCTTGATCAGGAGATTTCCGACACCCAAGACAAAATTACGGCGACACAATCAAGTATAAGCAACGCTCAAGACGGGATAAAAAGTCTTATTCTTTATTTATACCAATCCGAGAACCAGAATTTGATGGAGATATTTTTAAGCAACCCGAAACTTTCGGATTTTTTTAATGATCTTGCCAACGTCGCATTGCTTCAGGATAACCTTAGGCAGATGATTATTCAGGTGACAAATCTGCAATCACAGCTAGAGAGCCAGCAGACGGAATTAGCTTCGGCGAAATCAGACGTCTCTTCTGTTCAGGCCTATCGCGCTTCTCAGAAACAATCCACCGAAAGCCTTAAACAAGAAAAATCGCAGCTTCTCACCGAAACACAGGGCCAGGAGTCAAAATATCAGAGTCTTCTAACCACAACAAAAGAAAATGCCAGCCAAATTCGCCAAAGGATATTCCAATTATTAGGAGGAGGACAGCTGACCTTTCAGGATGCCTATAATTACGCAAAATTGGCGGAAGGAGCAACGGGCGTAAGGGCGGCGCTCCTTTTGGCTGTTTTAGACAGGGAATCGGCGCTTGGCAAAAATGTTGGTCAATGCAGCTACCAGCAGGCAATGAGACCAAGCGAGCAAACTATTTTCTTGCAAATACTGCAGTCGCTTAGCATTAATTCTGATACGGTTACGGTTTCGTGTCCGAATAGTGACGGCGCTTACGGGGGAGCGATGGGGCCGGCGCAATTTTTGCCTTCAACCTGGATGCTTTACAGTCCGCAGATCGCCAAAATAACCGGGCACAGTATTCCGTCTCCGTGGAATAACGCCGACGCGTTTGTCGCTACAGCGCTTTATCTGAAAGACGCCGGCGCCGCCAATGCTTCAATTTCTCAGGAAAGAATAGCGGCGGCAAAATATTACGCAGGATCGCGATGGCGGTATTATCTTTGGACTTACGGTCAGGCAGTTATTAGCCGCGCCGAAGGCTTCCAGAGCGATATTGATGTTCTAAATTCATAAAACGGATTATAATTAAAACAAAAAACAAAAATGGAAAAAGAATATAAAAAAATAGTTTTAGAAAACGGAGTGAGGGTAATTTTGGTTCCTAGAAAGGAAAGTTTAGGCAGCGCCGTTTTGGTATTGGTTGAGGCCGGTTCAGAATATGAAACAAAAAATATTAATGGCCTGTCTCATTTTTCTGAACATATGATGTTTAAGGGAACAAAAAACAGGCCCAAGCCTTCTATAATTTCTTCAGAAATGGAATCTTTGGGCGCTGTTTATAACGCTTTTACTAGCACAGAGAGAACCGGCTATTGGGCTGAAGTCCAAAGCCCAAAGTTTGATCAAGCGGTAGATATTGTATTTGATATGTATTTGAATCCGATTCTTGATCCCGAAGAGATAGAAAAAGAAAGAGGGGTGATTATCCAGGAATTAAACAGATATCACGACAATCCTCAAAGGCATATTTACGATTTGTTCGGCAAAGTTTTATACGGCGACCAGCCGGCGGGTTGGGAAATAATCGGTCCCAAAGAAAATATTTTAAGATTCAAAAGGGATGATTTTGTTAATTATCGCAATAAATATTACACGGGTCCTTCAACCGTAATTGTTGTTGCCGGTAATTTTAACGAGAAAAAGATAATTAAGCGTATAAGAGAAACTTTTGGCGGGCTCAGCCGTTCTAAGATAGGTAAGCCCAGGACTTTGGAATCGCAAAAATCTCCTCAAATTATGGTTGATTATAAAAAAATTAACCAAACTAATCTGGCGATAGGATTAAGAGCATATGATGTTTTTGATAAAAGGCGTTTCGCTCTTGATCTGCTCGGAGAAATTCTGGGAGGGGGGCTTAGTTCGCGTCTTTATATTGCTGTCAGAGAAAAACTTGGCGCCGCTTATGATATTTCTGCGGCTGCCGATAATTCTTCCGATCATGGAGTGTTAGAAATTGTTGCCGGCATTGAGAACGAAAGAATTGATAAGGTAATAAAAACTATATTGGTGGAATCTAAATTATTAGCCGAAAAGCTTGTTTCCGAAAAGGAACTTCAGAAAGCAAAAGATTCATTTGTTGGTCCTGTAGCGTTAAGCATGCAACGATCGTTCCAGCTGGCATCTTTTTACGGTTCGGCCGAAATTATGTTCGGTGAGCCAGAAAATTTCTCTTGGCTTGCCAAAAAATATCAGGCTGTAACCAAGGAAGAAATAAAAGCGGTTGCCAGAGATATATTAAAAAATGAAAAATTAAATCTGGCGATGATCGGTCCGTATAAAGAAAAAGACAAAAGCAGGCTTAAAAAAATATTCAAATTTTAGCCGATTCGCCGCGGGTTAAGGCGTCCGTGAAAATTAAATAAAATGCAAAAGCAAATGGTTGAAATATCATGGGGAACTCTTTGGAGAATAGCTATATTCCTGCTTTTTGCTGCGATCGCCTACGGATCCCGTCAGATAATTTTGGCGCTTTTTTTCGCTATTGTTATTTCTGCGGGCTTGGAATCAATAGTTAATTTTTTTGAACGTTACGGAGTGCCCCGTCTTTTGGGAACGATATTGGTTTTTCTAATCATAATTTTTTCTTTGGTTTTAATAATTTATATCGCTGTTCCGATTTTTATAATTCAGCTGAACGATTTATTCTTAAACCTAAATAAATTCGCCAATCTTTTTGGATCGTCACTAAATCCCAGAGCGATAACGATGGTTAATTCTTTGATTTCGGAAGTCTCCGCCAAGCTTTTTCAGGGAACGTTTTCTATCTTTACCAGCGCATCGCAAATTTTTAGCGGCTTATCGCTTTTACTTTTTGTTTTTTTTAGCTCCTTTTATTTAACCTTGAGTCGGGCGGGGATGGAGCGTTTTATCATATCCATTTTTCCGGCTTCATCGGAAGCGGCGGCAATGAGGATTTATAAAAGGGTTAACCGAAAATTAGGGGCCTGGCTAAGAATACAGTTTGTTTTAAGCGTGATTATTGGCACACTTGTTTTTGCCGGCCTTACTCTTTTAGGGGTTAAATACGCCGTTTTACTCGGTATTTTGGCGGCTATTTTTGAAATAGTTCCTTTCGTCGGTCCGATAATTTCCGGCGGCCTTAGCGTTTTAACAGCACTTTCAATTTCTCCCATCCTGGCGATATATACATTAATAATGTTTTTCGCTGTTCAGGAATTAGAGGGGCATATTTTAGTTCCGATTTTAATGAACCGCGTCATCTCACTCCACCCGGTTGTGGTTTTGTTCGCTATCTTAGTTGGATTTGAAACAGCCGGTCTTTTAGGGATTATTATTTCCGTTCCGGTAGCGGCCCTGCTTGAAGAAATAATTGAAGAGTGGTCCAGCCATAAAACTCCCGTTTCCGAGCTTGCCGTTCAAAATTAATTTTATTTTTTTAATAAAAAAGCTCGCGTTCCCAATGGAAAACGAACTAAATATTTTTTTATTTCAATCTTATCTTGTTTAGTAATTCTTTTGGTGAATAGATTATCGCATCAGCAACTTTTATGAGTTGCTCCGGCGGTTGGAATGCTCCTTCGTAGCCGACGGCCACAGTAAAGAGACCGAGGTTTTTGGCTATTGAAAGGCCTTCGGTTGTATCGTCTACATACGTCGCTTTGCTTACGTCAATCTCAAATCTGTCAATTGCCATCTTAATAAGAATATTCTTGTCGCCTGTGTATATTGCGGAGACAAGGTTGTTTAATTCTTTGTTGCTCCTGACTATTCCTTTTATATTATCAAAGACATTGCCGCTTATTATGATAATTTTGGCGTCGCTTTTTTTGATTTCTTGGAGGGTCGGTATGACGTCCGGAAAAATCCTGCCTTTGTAATAAATCTCCTGGCGGCATTTGAAGCGGATTTTCCGTATTTCTTCCAGTGGAATGCTTCGCGGAATCCCAAATCTGTGATAAAACCCATCGCCGAATTTCGTTATTCCAAACCGGAATTCGTCTTTTGTCGGCGGGTCTATATTAAAATAAGCAAAAGTTTCAAGGATGGCGTGGTAGCTTAGCGAAAGAGAATCCCACAGAGTCCCGTCAAAATCAAGCGCAATCAATTCCTGTCTTTTTTGTTTTATTTTCGGCACTTTCAGCTCCTTTTTTTATTTTTATGAACTACCGACAGCATAAATCTTTAACAGGAATAAGTAAAGAGGTTTAGTAATTACAAATCTTCTTGTATAATCTAATTACTATGAGTTCCTCGGTTGTTGATGAAATTAAAGAAAAGCTTAATATCGTTGATTTTTTACGCGGATATTTAACTCTGCAGCCGGCAGGAAAAAATTTTAAAGCCCTCTGTCCTTTTCATCATGAAAAAACGCCGTCTTTTATGATTTTTCCTGATCGGCAAAGCTGGCATTGTTTTGGTTGTTCGCTTGGAGGCGATGTCTTTTCTTTTGTTGAAAAATACGAAAACGTTGAATTCGGCGAGGCATTGCGGATTTTGGCCGATAAGGCGGGTGTTGATGTTCGCAAAACCAATCCCGCCGAGTACCGCTATTTTCAAGTTCTTTATAATCTTAACGAAGAAGCGAAAAAATTTTTTAAAAATCAGCTAAAGGAGCCCGCCAATAAAAAAGCTTGGGATTATTTAATCAGCCGCGGTCTTACGCCGGAAACAATAGCCGAATTTGAGATTGGATTTGCTCCGCCTGGATTTGAGTCTTTGACTATTAATTTAAATAAATTCAAATATTCAATTGAAGATATAATAAGAAGCGGCTTAAGCTTTAAAACAGAAAGGGGAATGGTTATGGACCGTTTCCGCAACCGGATAATGTTTCCGCTCCAAAATAATTTCGGAAAGACTATCGGCTTTACCGGCCGGCTCCTGCCCGAATTTGACGACGGCAAGACCGGTAAATACGTTAATTCGCCGGAGACTCCGATTTACAGCAAATCAAAATTTTTATACGGTCTTTATAAATCAAAAAGTTTTATCAGGGAAGAGGGAGCGATAATTATGGAAGGGCAAATGGATTATCTGATGAGCTGGCAAGCAGGGATTAAAAATTGTGTTGCCACTTCCGGAACCGCTTTAACCTCCGATCATTTAAGTTTGTTAAGTCGTTTAACCGATAAATTAATTTTCAGTTTTGATAATGACGAAGCGGGTTTTGCCGCTCTAGAGCGGGCGATTGATTTAGCGGCCAATCAGGATTTTAGCATTAAGGTTTTGAACTTTCCGAAAGAATTAAAAGATCCAGCCGAGCTTGCCCAAAAAGATCCGGACAAACTTAAATCAGTCATTAAATTAGCCGAGCCGGCAATGGAATTTTATTTCAGGCGTTATTTGCCGCAGGGCAAAGAATTTGAAATAGGAGAAAAGAAAAAAAGAGTTAGGGCCGTGCTTTCAAAAATAAAAAAAATATCAAGTCCTATTGAAAGGGAATATTGGTTAAAGGAATTTTCTAAAAGGGCGGGAATAGAAATAAAAACTTTGACAGACGAAATGGAAAAGCTGGTAGTTTCTGAATCGCCGGTGGCCGCCGATGTTTTAAATACGCCGCCACAAGAAAATAAAAAAATTTCTCATTGGGATTTGATAAGCAATAGGCTGTTAGCGCTGCTTCAGGCCGGAGGAGATTGGCGAAAAGGGGAAGATATTTATACTTTTTTGCCCGTTCGTCATCAAAAAGCGCTAGAAATTTTAAAATCAGGTCAACATAAATCAGACGACCCGTCGGTGGATTTAATAATAGAGCAAGCTTTTTTGCTTCCCGAACAGCCGGAAGATCTGGAAAAAGAGCTGGCTGATTTAAAAAAGCAGCTGGTCAAAACTTATTTTATCGAGCGGAAAAATATTGTTAAGGAAAAAATTAGGAATGCGGAAGTTTCCGGTAAGGTTAAAGAGCTGGAGTCGGCCGTTAGCGAATTTGACGCTTTAGTCAAAGAAGAGGTAAAATTTAATCGTCATTAAAATATATCAATTAATATGAAAAAAGGTAAAAAATCCGCCAAAAGGCGGACAAAAAATGAAAAGAGAAAAGCGTCTCCCAAAAAGAAAAAAAAGATAATCCGTAAAAAGGTTAAGTCCGTAATTCGGAAACCGAAAACATCAAAAAAATCTGTAAAATCAAAAACGCTTAAAACGTCAAAGAAAATATCCAAGAAAGATCTGGCAAAAAAAGAAAAACAGGAAGTCAACGAAGAGACTTTAGGCGAACTTATTGCCCGTGGGAAAACCCGTGGTTTCATAACTGATTCTGAAATTCTTTATTTTTTCCCGAAAATTGAGGACGACCCGGCGTTTTTAGAAACTATTTACGACCGACTGGAAGAGGCAGGATTAAAAGTTATTGAAACCAGCAGCTTAATTGAAGAGAAACCTCCGGAAATCAGCGAAGACGAAATAAATCACGCTTTGGATTTTGAGGGTGAATTACCCGACGCGGTCCAGGTCTATCTTAAGGAGATAGGGAAGACTCCTCTTTTAAAAGCTGACGAAGAGAAAGAGCTGGCGAAAGCGGCCGAAAAGGGTTCGGAGGCGGCGCGCCAAAGACTGATTAAGGCCAACTTGAGACTGGTTGTTTCAATCGCGAAAAGGTATGTTAACCGGACGCCGAATTTAAGCATTTTGGATTTAATCCAAGAAGGCAACATAGGGCTTTCTAAGGCGGTTGAAAAATTTGATTATCGTAAGGGTTTTAAATTCTCCACTTACGCGACGTGGTGGATAAGGCAGGCGATCACCCGCGCTCTCGCCGACTTTTCGCGCACCATCCGCATTCCCGTTCATATGGTTGAGATTATTTCTAAATATACCCAAGTCAGAAAACAGCTTATTCAAGAACTTGGCCGCGAGCCACTAGCTGAAGAAATTGCCACCGAAATGGGGATGGATGTTGACAGGGTCCGTCAGGTCCAGAAAATATCTCAAGAGATACTTTCTATTGAGGCGCCTTTAGGCGACAAAGAAGATTCCACTCTTTCCGATTTTATTCCCGACGAAAGAAGTCTGACTCCTTCTCAGCTTACCACCCATTCGCTTTTAAAAGATCTCATTCAGGAAATTTTAGTTGACTTAAGCGAGCGAGAAAGAGAAATTTTAAAGATGCGTTTCGGGCTTGATGACGGTGTCACCCACACTCTTGAAGAGGTCGGCAAAGTTTTTCATGTTACCCGCGAAAGAATTCGTCAGATAGAAGCTAAAGCGCTGGAAAAAATAAAAGAGCATCGCCATGCTAAATCACTGGAAGGTTTTGAAGATTTGAATAACTTATAACTTTTTATGTTTTCTTCGGAGGAAATCCGCCAAAAGTTCTTAAATTTTTTTAAAAACAAGGGGCATGTTATAGTTCCTTCTTCATCTCTTGTCCCCGACGATCCGTCGGTTCTTTTTACTACCGCCGGAATGCAGCAATTTAAAAAATATTATACCGGTGAGCTTGATTTTAAAAAAGAATATCCCGGGAAAATTGGCGCGACATCGGTTCAAAAATGTTTTAGGACTTCCGACATAGACGAAGTCGGCGACGAAAGCCACCTGACGTTTTTTGAAATGCTCGGCAATTTTTCTTTTGGCGGGTATTGGAAAGAAGGGGCGATTAAATATGCTTGGGAATTTTTGACAGATAAAAATTTTATGAATATCTCACCGGATCGTATTCATGTAACTGTCCACGATAGCACATCACTAGGAAGAGATGAAGATTCTTATAGGATTTGGAAGGATGTTATTAAGATTTCGGAAAACAAAATTAAATTTGGTGGAATAGAGGATAATTTTTGGGGACCCACTGGAAGCGGTGGACCCTGCGGTCCATCTACAGAAATTTATGTTGATGGTATAGAAATTTGGAATATCGTTTTCAACGAATATTTTTCTAAAACATCTCGCGAAGAATCAATAAAAAATGGTTGGCATCTTAAAGGTTTAGAAACTAGAGGTATTGATACCGGAATGGGTTTAGAGCGTTTAGCTATGATTGCCCAAAGTAAGAAAACGATTTTTGAAACAGATTTATTCCATTCATTAATGATGCCCGATATTTCGGCTATGGGATCTTCTGGTCGGATAGTTGCCGACCATTTAAGGGCGATAGTTTTTCTTATCGCAGACGGCGCTAGGCCCTCAAATAAAGAAGCCGGCTATGTTTTGCGCCGTCTAATTCGACGAGCTATTTATCAATCAAAGAAATTAAGGATCTATCATTATCTTTATGATTTTATGGATAATATAATAAAATTTTACGGGAAATTACCGGATTATAATGATCTAAACATTAATCAAGAAGTAATTCGTGATACTTTTAAAGAAGAATCTGAAAAATTTGAAAAAGGATTAGATTTAGGATTAAGAGAATTTGGAAAAAAATATCCTGGGATAATAGCGAAATTTTCTAACCCTGGAGCAACTATTGAAATCCCTGCAACTAGTAAATTTATTTCCGGAGAAGATGCTTTTTATTTTCATCAAACTTATGGGTTAACGATTGATATTGTTAAAGATTTAGCTAAAAATGGTTTGCATAGAGTAGACGAAGAAGGATTTTGGCGAGAATTTAAAAAGCACCAGGAAATTTCTCGGGCGGGGGCGGAGAAAAAATTCGGCGGGCATGGCCTAAATTCAGGGGTTGGTGAAGCAAAAGGGAACGACAAGGAAAAAGTCGTCCGGCTTCACACTACCACTCATTTGCTTCAGGCGGCGCTGCGCCAAATTTTGGGCGATAAGGTTTCGCAAAGAGGTTCGGATATTAATTCCGAAAGGCTAAGGTTTGATTTTTCTTTTGACAGAAAATTAACTCCGGAGGAGATTAAACAAACCGAAGATTTGGTAAACGAAAAAATAAAAGAAAACCTGCCAGTTAATTTCGTGGAATTGCCGAAAGACGAAGCTTTGGCTTCCGGCGCCCTGCATTTTTTTTCCGCCCAAGGCGGATCCGCCTCTGGCGGAAAAGATAAATATCCGGATAAAGTTAAAATTTATTTTACGGGCAAGGATTTAAAGAGTGCTTTCAGCAAAGAATTTTGCGGCGGTCCGCATGTCAAAAATACTTCTGAATTGGGAAAATTTAAAATATTAAAAGAAGAAGCGTCCAGCGCCGGCGTCAGGAGGATAAAGGCGACGGTTTTATAATGCCGCATCCAATTTTTACAATTAGCTCAAAAGAATTTTTTAAAGGTATTTTAAATGCTATGGGTTGGACATTCTGGACTTTTAAGTGGTTTTTTATAGCGGCGATAGGCGTTAATGTATTTTTCTATTTCTTAGACGACTTTCTTAAAATAAAAATATTTAGGATTATCTTTATCATAACTTTGATTTTATTAACTTTAGCATTCTTTGTTTGGATTTATTCATAATGGCGCTTTTTTATTTTTTTTAATTTGTTATCATTATTGAATATGGCAAAAATAGTTGTTGATAAAAACGAAACAATAGCCGAAGTTATTGAAAAAATGCTTGCCGTTGAAGAGCCGGATGTTGTTTTGGTTATTCCCAAAAATTCGGCGCTTAAGGAATCGGTTAGTAATTTTAATTTAATCAGGCACGAAGCTGAAGCAACCAAGAAAAAAGTTTTAATAGAATCTGTTGACGAGGAAATTTTGGCGATGGCGCGGACGAGCCGTCTTGAGTCAATGCATCCTTTATTACACGCTCATCATCCGGAATCAGAGAGAAAAGCGGAAGAAAAAGAATTTATCGCCAAAGAAAGGAGGGTTCACGTGGAAGTTCCGGAAGAAGGCGCTTATAGACATCATGAATCAATGACGCCAAGAAGGGGATTTAGTTTTCCTGCTATAAAAATTAATTTTTCCGTTAAAAACGGGATAATTGCCGCCGCTATTATTTTGGTTTTGGCTGTCGGCGGATGGGCGGCGGCCGCTTATTTGCCGCGCGTCAGCGTTGTTCTTACGCTTACTACTCATAATTGGTCTTACCCTTATCAAGGAAGTCAAGGAGTTTTTTATGCCAATGAATCATCCTCGCTTAATGTCGCCTCAAGCACTGTTCCGGCGCAGCTTTTTACGATGCCAAAAAATACGACTCAGTATTTTGCCGCTACTGGTAATTCGTATGTCAGCCAAAAAGCTACCGGTCTCATAAAAATATTTAATGCTTACAGTTCGTCTCCGCAGGAGCTAGTTGCTACGACTCGGTTTGTTACGCCGGACGGAAAGATCTATCGCTTGAATACTGTCACTCTAGTTCCGGGCGCTCAGGTGGTAAACGGGAAAATTACGCCTTCAAGTATTACCGCCCCCGTTACCGCTGATAAAGCGGGAGACAGTTATAATATCGGTCCGGTAAGCCATTTTTCTATACCTGGTTTTGCCGGCACGCCAAAATACGTCGGATTTTATGGTTCTTCAGACCAGCCGATGACGGGCGGATTTGTTGGCAATAAACAAGTTCCGACGAAAAGCGATATTGCTTCGGCTAAAAAATCAATCACAGACCAGCTTTATTCTTTGCTTGATCCGCAATTATTTGCCAGCCAGCTGCCGGCAGGATTTAAGATTTTAGATGGCGCCTCTACAACGACTGTAGATAAAATTGTAGTTGTCCCAGAAACAAATGATCAGGGTCAGTTCAGCGTTTACGCGCAAGGAAGCTTTAAAGCTCTTGGTTTCCAGGAAAATGACATTAAAACAATTTTAAGCGATATGTGGCAGGCGCAATATCCTTCAACAGTCGCCAGGAATCTTGATATTTCTTATGGTCCGGCAACCGCTGATTTTACAAAAGGCCAGCTAACCTTCCAGGTTAGCGCTACCTCAACTTTGGTTTCAGATATTAATGCCGGCGATTTTATAAATCAAATAATGGGCAAGAGCGAGAATGACTTAAGGAGTCTTATTATGGGTTTGCCGGGGATTGATAAGGCTAATATATCATTTTGGCCTTTTTGGGTTCATAGCGTTCCCAATAGCATAAGTCGGGTAAAGGTGGTTATCCAATGATGCGGTGTTGACCCCGAAAGAAATTTTAGCAATAAAATTGTTAATGTCTAAAATTAATTATTATTGGCTGGATATATTGAACTAGCTATGCTATATTTGTTAAAATTTCTAACAGGGTTGACAAATGACAAGTTTCCGTATTACAATTTCTAAATAATTTTAGAGATGGACGTCACGAACTCTGCGAACAAGAAAAATCTGCAAGAAGGGATTATTTTAGAGGCACTACCTTCAACTACTTTTAAGGTTAAACTTAAAGGTTCCGAGCAGGAAATTCTGGCGCATTTATCCGGAAAGATGAGGATAAATTACATCAGAATATTGCCCGGCGACAAAGTTTTAGTTGAAGTGGGAATTGACGGCCGGCGAGGACGGATCACTAGAAGATTATAAATAATAATTAAATGAAAGTTAGATCATCAATTAAAAAAATTTGTAAGTCTTGCAAAATAGTCAAACGCCGCGGCTATCTTTATGTCGTTTGCAAAAATCCCAAGCATAAACAAAGGCAGGGTTAAATTTTTAAATTATGCGTATTTTAGGAATAAATGTTCCGGATAAAAAGCGCGTTGAGGTTGCGTTGACTTATATTTACGGAATAGGCCCTCATCGTTCCGATGTTATTTTAGAAGAAACAAAGATAAATAAGGATAAAAAAGCGTCAGAGCTTACTCCCGAGGAAATTAACAAGATTAAGAATATTATTGAAAAAAAGTTCCAGATAGAAGGGGAGTTGCGTCAGCTCGTCAGACGAAACATTTTAAAGCAAATTGAGCTTAAAACTTATCGAGGATTAAGGCATCAAAGACATCTGCCGGTAAGAGGACAAAGGACGAAAACAAATTCCCGGACGGTCAGAGGCAATACCAGGAAAACGATGGGTAGCGGCCGCAGGAAAGTTGATATCAAATAATCATAATTATGGGAAAAGTTAAATTAGCGCAAGCCAAGCCAGACAATAATGTTAGCGAAAAAACGGCGGCAGCTGCTGGCGCTTCAACAAAAAAAAGCAAAAAATTCATAGAAAAAGGCAGGATTTATATTAATGCTTCTTTTAATAATACCGTCATTACCGTTACTGATATGTCCGGCAATGTTATTGCTTGGGCAACGGCCGGCGCGCTGGGATTTTCCGGGCCGAAAAAAGCCACGCCATTCGCTTCTTCAAAAGTAATAGCGGCTATTTCCGAAAAACTTAAAAACAGCGGACCAAAAGACGTTGAAATAATAGTTAAAGGAGTCGGCAGCGGCCGCGATTCAGCATTGCGTTCTATTGTTAATCAAGGATTCAATATACTTTCAATCAAAGACGCGACACCAATACCGCACAACGGCCCTCGTCCGCCAAAAGTGCGAAGAATTTAATTTTAAAACAATGATGGGACCAAAAGAAAAAAAAGAAAGAAGAATCGGCGAACGCCTTCATTTAAAAGGTCAGCGTTGCGATTCTCCTAAATGCGCGATGGTTAAAAAACCTTATCCGCCGGGCGTTCATGGCCAGGGAAGGCACCGGGCGCCCTCAGACTACGGCCGCCAATTGAGGGAAAAGCAAAAAGTAAAATACATTTATGGAGTTAAGGAAAAGACGTTGTGGCGATTTTTCCAGGAAGCCAAACGAGAGCCGGTTTCAACCATAGATCGTTTAGCGCAACTTTTAGAAGGTCGTCTGGATAACGTCATTTACCGCCTTGGTTTTGCCGTTTCGCGGCTTTCCGCGCGTCAGCTGGTAAGTCATGGTCATATCTTCGTGAATGGCAAAAGGACTCGCTCTCCGGCAATGGAAGTTCGTCCCGGTGATACAATCACCATAAGAACAGAATCAAAGGGCAAGGTTTCCTTTAAAGATCTTAATAGCAAGCTGAAAAAATTTGAAACTCCCGATTGGCTCACGCTTGATCCCGATAAACTTGAGGGTAAAATAAAAAACCTGCCTTCAAAAATGGATCTGCCCATAGAATTAAGTTTACTAGTCGAACTCTTTTCAAAATAAAATAAAAATAATAATATAGATAAATCATGGAATATTCTCACTTAAGCAACACAGTTAAAATTAAAACTATTTCAGAAAATGCCACTTCTGGTGTTTTTGAGATAGAAGGTCTTTATACCGGATATGGATTAACCATAGGCAACGCTTTGCGGCGCACTCTTTTGTCGTCTTTGCCCGGCGCGGCTGTTACCCAGATAAAAATAAAAAATGTTCCGCACGAGTTTACCACTTTGCCGGGCGTTAAAGAGGATTTTGTTGAGGTGTCTTTGAATTTTAAAAATTTGCGTTTCCGCCTTTACAGCGACGAGCCGCAAGTTTTGACTTTAAAGGCCAAAGGGGAAAAAGTAATAACCGGAGCCGATATCCAGCTCAACAGTCAGATAAACATCATTAATCCCGAAGCCGTCATCGCGACGTTAACTTCCAAGTCGGCCTCCTTTGACGCGGAAATAACGGTTGAGAGGGGATTGGGTTATTCGGCTGTTGAAACTAGAAAGGTTGTCAAACTTCCAATTGGCACGATTATGGTTGACGCATTTTTCTCTCCTGTTAAAAGAGTTAATTACGAAGTTGAAAACATGCGCGTTGGAGAGTCTACCACTTATAATCGGCTAAAAGTTGATATTGAAACAGACGGGTCTATCAGTCCTTCGGCCGCCATGCATAAAGCTTCAAATATATTAAAAGATCATTTTGAAAAAATTAGCGAAGTCCAGCTGCAGGAATTTGAAATTGGCGAAGCGCCAAAACCGGCTAAGAAATCCAAGAAATGAGACATAGAAAGGAAGGAAAAAAATTTCATCGTCTTTCCGGACGCCGAAAATCTTTTGTGCGTAATTTGGTTAATAGTTTAATCAAAAACGAAAGTATTGAAACTACTGAAGTTAGAGCAAAAGCTATCAGGCCGGTTGCTGAACGATTAATAACAATCGCTAAAAAAGGCGACTTGGCCAGCCGGCGACTTATAAATAGCCGCGTGATTGATCCGAAAATAACCAAAAAGATTTGCGATGATTTAGCGTCGCGCTACAGCAACAGAAATGGCGGTTATCTAAAAATTACTAAGTTGAGCGTTTTTAGGAAGCGCGACGGCTCAAATTTAGCCAAAATAGAATTTGTTTAACAGCTATTATTATGGAATACATTATTGACGCAAAAAATAAAAAATTTGGCAGATTGGCTTCGGAAATAGCTGTTATTTTGCAAGGAAAAAAATCGGCAGCATATAATCCGCGTTTTCTGGGCGAAGACAAAGTTGTTATTCAAAATCTTAAAGATGTTGTTTTTAGCGGCAACAAAATGGAGACTAAAATTTATCATCATCACACGGGTTATGTCGGTCACCTTAAAGAACCTACTTTGGCCGAAGAGTGGGCAAGATCTCCGGAGCGGGTTTTGAGGATGGCTGTTTTAAAAATGTTGCCCAAGAATAGGCTGGCGGCAAAAAGGATAAAAAATTTAAAAATATTAAAATAAATTATGCCGAAAAAAATTATTGATCACACTAAAGAAGCTGAACTTAAGTCAAAGAAGGCCCCTTACAGCGAGACTGTCGGGAGGCGGAAAACCGCCACGGCGAGAGTGAGAATCTGGCAGGGGAAGGGCGATATTAAAATTAACGGCCGAGAGCTCAAAAATTATTTTTCACTTGAGCGTTTGCGCCGAAAAGTTGTTTTGCCTTTGGAAAGTTTAAATTTAAAAGATAAATTTGACGTAAGCGTTAAGGTTAATGGCGGTGGTTCTTCCGCTCAAGCTGACGCTGTTTGTCATGGCATTGCCCGGGCGCTGGTAAAAAATGACGGCGAACGGAAAAAGCCTCTTAAAAAACTAGGGCTCTTAACCCGCGATTCCCGGATGGTGGAACGCAAAAAATACGGCCTCAAAAAAGCCCGCCGCGCTCCTCAGTGGAGGAAGAGATAAAAATAAATTTAAAACCCCGGTCTTGAGCCGGGGTTTTAAATTTGACAATCTTAAGCCTGTTTATTATGATTTGACTAAATCCGAAGCTGGTCCGGATAGGCCGGATGGCTTGGCGGATAGGTAGTAATGTTCGTTGAAAAAAGTCCCAAAAGGACAAAAAGGGAGAAAACGCTATGAAAAAAGCGAAAACCTTTGGTGGCCTGGACGGCCAAACCGCAAAGTTCTTGGCGGTAATTAACGAGAACACACCGAGAAACTTAACAACTAGGGAAATGCAGTACTGGATCAACAGACCGATGGAGCTCAAAAAGATTCTAGAAAACCTTCGTGTGCCCGACAATACAGCGCCACGGTTTACCTGCTGGAAAAAAA
>JAMDBA010000035.1 GCA_023484365.1 Patescibacteria group bacterium | reverse complement strand
CAAAAAAAACGCAATAGTCAACCTGCTTGCCGGCTCGCAAAATGCAGCGACTCAAAATCTTGTCAAACGGCTTACGGCCACATATCTGAATATCAAACAGTTTATTCCAGAAGAGAGCCGTAAAGCAATTGAAGAGGATTTTGACGAACTCAAAACTTCGTCCCATAGTTCCCAAGAATCGGTTATAATAAAACACTTGAAATTTCTTCTTGAGCTGCCATGGGGGAAGCACGATCCCGAAACAAAAGACCTGAATAAAGTAAAACAATTTTTAGATGCCGATCATTACGGATTAAGACCGATAAAGGAAAAGATATCGCGTTATATAGCGCTTAAAATGATGAACCCTAAGGCCAAAAGCGGCATTTTATGCTTTGCCGGACCGCCCGGCGTAGGGAAGACAAGCATCACAAGCTCTATTGCTAGCGCTTTAGGCCTTCAATTTGTAAGGATGTCCTTAGGTGGCGTCAGTGACGAAGCAGACATCAGAGGGCATCGCAGGACTTACGTCGGCGCCGATCCGGGAAGAATACTTACCGCGATAAAGCGGGCGGGAACACTTAACCCGGTTGTGGTTATTGACGAAATAGACAAAGTCGGCAGCGGTAACATCAAAGGAGATATTTCAAGCGCTCTCTTAGAGGTGCTTGACCCCGAACAAAACTTTGCGTTTATAGATCACTACGCCGGCTGCCCTTTTGACCTTTCAAAAGTATTTTTTATCCTAACGGCGAATGACTTAAAAATGATTCCTGAACCGCTTCGAGATAGAGCCGAAATTATTATTCTGCCAGGCTACACCAAAGAAGAAAAGGTGAATATCGCGACGAAATTCCTCATTAAAAAACAAGAAGAGCTGGTTAATCCGAACAAAGAATTTAACCTTCGTATTAACGACGAAGATATCAAAAAGATAATTGAGGATTACACCGCCGAAGCAGGAGTAAGAGAACTTGAAAGAAAAATCTCCGCCTTATACCAAAGAAGCGCCGAGCTTTTCTTAACTACCAACAAAAAAGAGTTTAATGCTTCAGATATCATCAAAGGATTTGGACCTGGTTATCATTCTGAAAGAGCAAGAAAAACGGTTCCCGGGTCGGCTATCGGACTATATTGGTCAATGATCGGCGGCGGCATCGTTTATTTTGAAACGGTTTTCGTTGAAGGATTAAGCAAATCAATTTCCCGCACAGGAAAAATGGGTGAAAGCATGATAGAGTCAACAAAAGACATCATGACTCTTCTGCGAGAAAGATACGCCAACGCAGACGAACTTAAGGACTTAACAGCTCATATCAGCGCCATAACTAACGCGGGAATAGATGGACCGTCAGCCGGAATAGCCGGACTTCTTTCCGCCTACTCCGCGCTTAAGAAAATACCCGTCAAACCTTACCTCGCAATGACCGGAAAGATTGATATCCTCGGCAATGTCCTTCCTATTGGCGGAGTCTTAGAAAAACTCCTTGGAGCTGAACAGGCTGGAATTAAGGAAGTTATCGTACCGGCCGACAACAGGGAAAACGTTGAATGGGAATTAAGGGAATATAAATTAGACCTTAAAATCCACTACGTTAAAAACACCGACCAGGCGATGATAATTGCTTTTGGACGAAAATTCGTCAAGAAAGAAAAGAAAGACTGATTATTAAGCCCCCAACATTATGTTGGGGGCATTTTATTTGGCTGATTTTATCCGCTTCGCCAACAAGGCAGTTCCGCTTATAATTGTAATAATGACGGACAAAGAATATATAATTGGTTTTGACGAAGTCGGGCGAGGCGCTTTGGCCGGACCGGTTGTTGTTGCCGCAGTCGCTTTACCAAAGAATTTATCTTCTCGTTTTTATAAAAATCCGCAAGCTAATCCACGCATTAAACGAAGCTGTATTTTAAAACAAAAATCAATTAGTTTATGGAAGAGAGGAAAGATAAGACTTAAAGATTCTAAAAAACTAAACGCTAGGCAAAGAACTTATTTCGAAAGTCGGCTCAAGGAGAATAATTCTGTATTTTTTGCTATTTCCCGCGTTTCCAACAAAATAATAGATCGGATAAACATTTCAAACGCCGCTAATTTAGCCGCTTTTAAAAGTTTCAAAAAAGTAAAAGCTAAGCTTGGCAATAACGCTAATTTATCTATTATTTTAGACGGGGGATTATATTTAAAAAATAAAAAATATTCGTTAAAAATCGCCAAAACAATAGTTAAAGCCGACGAAAAATTTAACGCCGTTAAGTTGGCGTCAATCATCGCCAAATTAAACCGGGACAGGATTATGGTTAGAATGGCAAAAACCTACCCGCAATATGAATTTGAAGTTCATAATGGCTACGGAGTAAAACGGCATCTCGCCGCTATTAAAAAATACGGGAAATCAGACTTCCACCGTTTGACTTTTTATTAAAAAAAACAATAATTATAAATTATGGGTGGAGTACCAGTAAAACATCATTCAAAATCAAAAGTAGGGAAAAGGCGTTCTCACTTAGCGCTTAGAAAAGCCCGGATTTTAGTTTGCCCTAATTGCGGCGCGCCCAAGTTTCCTCACAGAGCTTGCCCCCGCTGCGGCAAGTAAATTAAAATGGCTACAAGGCATCTAATTAGAACCGTTCTGCTTCAGGCGCTTTATGAATGGGATTTTTATAATCGCAAAACCGATTTAACTAAAATCATTGAGCGCAATCTTGAAGAATTTGCGCCCGGCATAGACGAGCCGGAATTCGCCTGGAAAATAGCCAAGGGATTGATAGACCATTTGGACTCAATAGACACTTTGATTATTAAAGCCGCTCCCGAGTGGCCTATTGAAAGAATAGCTATTGTGGACCGCAATATTTTAAGGATAGGACTTTACGAGCTGCTTTATGCCGATAAAAATGAAGTGCCGCCCAAAGTCGCCATAAACGAAGCCATTGAGATGGCTAAGAATTTCGGCGGGCAAAATTCTTCAAAATTTATCAATGGAGTTTTGGGGACGATTTACAAGGGATTAGAAGGAAAAGAAGACAAAAAGGAAAAATAAAAATTAATTTTTCGGTAAATTTTATCCTATTAGATCCCAAAATCCTTGATTTTAAACCGAATATAAAAATATGGCCGCGCAAAATTTAGATAAAAAAACCGTTATAAAAAACGTAAAGCTGATAGAATTCGCTCAGCAAATTGGAATTAAATTTAATAACACCGACCTTCTTTTGGAAGCATTAACGCATCGGTCATATATTAATGAAAATCCTAATTGGCGCTTGCCGCATAACGAACGGCTGGAATTTTTAGGCGACGCCGTTTTGGAGCTTATCATCAGCGAACTTTTGTTTAAAAAATTCCCCGATGCCGCCGAAGGGCAGATGACTCTCCTTCGCGCCGCTTTGGTTAACTATCAAAAATTAGCAGAGATCGCCAATATTATAAATTTAAAAGATTTTATTTTGATGTCGCGAGGAGAAGCCAAAGATTCTTCGCGCGCAAAAGAAGTAATTCTCGCTAATACAATGGAAGCGGTTATCGGAGCCATTTATCTTGATCAAGGATTCTTAATATCAAAAAAATTTATTGAAAAATCCGTTTTTTCGCATATTGAAGAAGTGCTTGAGAAAAAAAGTTATAAAGACGCCAAAAGCGAACTACAGGAAATCGTTCAGGATAAATTAAAATTAACGCCTAATTATAAAATTATCTCCGAGGAAGGCCCCGCTCATCAGCGAGTTTTTAAAAGCGGCGTATATTTTGGAGAAAAAATGATCGCCGAAGGAGAGGGGAGCTCAAAGCAAGAGGCAGAGATTGAAGCCGCCAAAACAGCGCTTAAACAAATTAAAAACGAATAATGCCCCAGACACTCAAAAAAATAGAATTAAACGGCTTTAAATCTTTTGCGCAAAAAACTTCCCTTGAATTTGCTGACGGCATCACCGCCATTGTCGGCCCTAACGGATCTGGAAAATCAAATATAATTGACGCCATCCGCTGGATGCTTGGAGAAAGGGACGCCAAAAATCTCCGCGGCGGCAAAATTGAAGATTTAATATTCGCCGGCACGCCAAAACGACCGCGATTGGGTCAAGCGCAGGTTAGCCTTATTTTTGATAATAGGCGTAAAACTTTGCCGTTGGATTTTCCAGAAATATCAATTACCAGACAAACCAACCGTGGCGGCGTCAGTCAATATTTTTTAAACGGAGACGAGGTCCGCTTAAAAGATCTGGCCGAATTTTTAGCTAAGGCGCGGTTGGGAAACAAAGGACTTGTTGTTATCACTCAAGGCAACAGCGATGTTTTCATAAAATCTTCGCCCCAAGAAAGAAGGGAGATGATAGAAGAAATCTTGGGACTCCGGGAATTCCAAATCAAAAGAATAGACGCGGAAAATAAATTAAAAAATACTCTTATCAACCTTGATAAAGCCAAGGCGCTGACCGAAGAAATACTTCCTCATTTGAGATCGCTTAAACGACAAACTAGCCGCTGGGAAAAACGGGGCGAATTAGAAAGCGAACTCAAAGAATTAGAAAATAGATTTTTTGGCCACCAGTTAAAAACATTAAGAAGCGAGAGTAAAAAATTTGACCGGGAAATTGAAGAGTGGAATAAGAATATCGCCCAATTAGAGAAAGATAAGTCAGCCGCCGAAGAACGCCTAAAAAAAGTTGAGGCGCAACGCCCCGCCGAACAAGAAGAACTAAAATACGTAAAATCAAAAAGAGGGGATTTATTTGAAGAAAAGAACGCTATAGGCAAAGAAATAGGCAGTTTAGAAGCGCAGCTTGAAATTGCCGACATAAATAAACCGTCGGAGAATATGCCGGAAAGCCGGCTGATGTTTTCGTTGATTCAAAAACTTAAAATTGATTTTGAAGCCAATATTGATAAAGACGCGAATAAACTTAAAGAGCTTATTCAAAGCGCCCTAAATGAAATAAATGGGTTGCTGAACTCCCACTCGCTTGCTGAAGCCGGCAGGGAAAAAACCAAAGCGATAAAATCCCGACTAGAAGAATTAAATTCAAAATTAGAGAACATCGGACAAGAGATTGATAAGCTAAACGAAAAAGAGCGTCTTCTTGATAAAGGTCAGGAAGAATTTTATCAGAATTTTAAGAATGTTCTAAGAGAAGTTGAAAAGATAAAAGATGATATAGATAAAAAAATAAGCCAAAAAAGGCAGGTTGAATTTGAGAAAGAACGCTCTTCTATAAAAATCCAAGAGCTAAGCCGTCAAATTTCCCAAATTAACCGCCGGCTGGAGGAATTTGAAGATTTTGACACCTCTAAATTTCCCGACGGTCAAAATGACAACGAGACTTTGCCTGCGATTGAAAAAAGAATACTTAGATTAAGAGGCGAACTTATAAATCTTGAAGAGATAGACGAAAATCTTTTAAAGGAGGCATCGGAAACGGAAAAAAGATATAGTTTTTTAAAGCAGCAGACAGAAGATTTAATAAAGGCAAGCGAAGATTTAAAGACATTAATCAAAGACCTTAATGAGAAAATAAAAGTTGAATTTAGCGCCGCCCTGGAAAAAATAAATGGAGAATTTGGAAAATTTTTTGAGATAATGTTTGGCGGCGGCAAAGCGGCGTTAAAGTTTGAGCAGCCAAAAATCAAAAAGGAAAAGCTGGACGAAGAAATAGCGCCTCAATCCGACGAACCGGACGAAGAAAAAGAAGTTGAAGGAGGAATAGAAATAAATATCAGCCTACCCAGAAAAAGAATCAATTCTCTTGAGGTGCTATCAGGCGGAGAACGCAGCCTCGTCGCCATCGCTGCTTTATTCGCCCTAATATCGGTATCCCCGCCGCCGTTTTTGGTTCTGGATGAAGCCGACGCCGCTTTAGACGAAAGAAACGCCAAGCGATTCGCCGAAATTCTTAATGAGTTTTCCAAAGAAACCCAGTTTATAATAGTTACGCACAACCGCACAGTAATGGCGGCAGCCAATATTCTTTATGGCGTTACGACAGGCGAAGACGGCACCTCAAAAATAATTTCTCTTAAATTAGAGCAAGCCGATAAATAATAAGCGGGGATTGGCGAACGCATGGGATATAAGCGCTTTAGTTGATATAATTTAAATACAATGACTATCTTGATAAAAAACATTGAAATTTTGGGCGGCTCAAGGAAATTTGAAGCCGCTTCTGATGTATTTGTAAAAGACGGAAAAATTTCCGCTATCGGCCATTTTCCCGGCAAAAAAGCCGATAAGGTAATTGAAGGGACGGGAAGCTATCTGGCTCCCGGCTTTATTGACGTCAACGTCACATCCGACCATCATCTCAGTATTTTCACGGCGCCAGATCAATCTGATTTTTTAGCGCAAGGAGTAACGACGATTATTGGCGGCCAAAGCGGATTTTCTTTGGCGCCATTTTTTAAATCATTGCCAATGTCGTTGCAATACTGGACCGACACTTCCCAAATTAATTTTAATTGGCGGACTGTTGCTGAATTTTTAAAAACATTATCAACGAAAAAAATAGGGGTTAACTTCCTAACTTTAACGGGATACGAAAATCTGCTAGCAAGCTTCGGTTTTGAAACAAAAAACAATATAAACAAAAAAGATTCTGCCGCGATGAAAGAACTGCTTAAAAAAACTCTGACTGAGGGATCGTTTGGCCTCTCTGTTGAAGAAGGCTCGCCGGTAATACCGGTTTTATCAAATATATTAAAAGAATTGACGGCTGAAACCAAAAAGGATAACGCTCTTATTTCTTTTCATCTTGATGAATGCAGGGAATTAAAAGCTAAAACAAAAGAGATCTTAGGGTTGATAAAAAATAAGAGCTCCAAAATAATTTTCAGCCATTTTATGCCGTTAATTGGCAATGAAATTGATTATGAAGAAGCAATAAAATTATTAGAAAAAGGCGATAGGCCGAATGTTTATTTTGACATTTTCCCTCTAAATGAAAACCTTTTGCCCATATCTCATTTTTTACCTAACTGGGTTAAAAAAAGCCAGACAATTATTCCGTCAAAAGCGATTAGTGATCCGTGGTTCCAAAACCAGATAGCCAAAGAAATAATTAATTTTGATCCAAACGAGATTAAAGTGACGCAGGCCTTTAAATTTGATTTTTTGGTCGGCAAAACCATTTCAGAACTGTCAGAAATTTTTTCTTTGTCCGCCACAGAAACGCTGATTAAAATAATGTCTTTGACAAAACTAAAGGCAAATCTAGCGGTAAATAATATCAACTTAGATTTGGCCTTAAAATACGTAAATCATCCGAAAGCGCTCATCGCCTCGCACTCGGCAAGCATGAACGAGAAAAACGGATTTAAAAAAATCAGTTCCCTTCGCTCCAGGGAGACTTTTAGCCGTTTTTTAAAATACGCCACCGAGACAAAATTATTAAGTTTGAACGACGCCGTCAAAAAAATAACATTACTGCCGGCAAAAATTTTAGGCATACAAAACAGAGGGTTAATTGAAGAGAATTACTGGGCCGATTTAGTAATTATGAAAAACCAGGAAGTAAAGACTACCATAGTCAACGGTCAAGTCGCCTGGGAAGACGGCGTGGTCCTGGGGCTTCCAGGCAAAGTTTTACGGCATGGCTTTTAAATCGCTGATAATCCGCAAAAAAGGAGGTTCTCCCAATTATTTAATTACCATCCTAGTTTTTACTTTGACAATATTCGGTTTGGTTATGCTTGCGAGCGCATCATTAGAACTCGGAAAACAACAATTTAATAACAGTTATTATTACTTGGAACACCAGATAATTTATGGACTATCAATAGGCGTTATCGGTTTTTTCGCCGCCTCAAAAATTTATTATCAAAATTATAAGAAATGGGCTGTCGTGCTCTTGGCTGTCAGTTTGCTGTTTTTAATAATTGTTTTTACGCCAATGGGACTAAAAAGCGGAGGGGCGGAAAGATGGATTAAATTAGGACCTATTTCATTCCAGCCGGCCGAAATAATAAAATTAACATTTATAATTTACCTTGCCGCCTGGCTAACAAATCCCAAGGCCAATCGCAGCCAAAATTTTTTAGGAGGATTCTTGCCTTTTATGATGATCTCCGGATTGGTGGCCGGCCTTTTGGTTTTAGAGCCGACTACCGGAACTGTTATTATTATATTGGGAGCGGGATTGATGGCTTATTTTTACAGCGGCGCAAAGTTCCGCTATATTATTCTGGCTATTATTTTAGGGCTGGCAATTTTAGCGCTGATAATTTACGCAACGCCATATCGGTTCGCTAGACTCCAAACCTACTTTTCTCCGTCAAAAGACCAGCAGGGGAATTCTTATCAGATCAACCAGTCCCTTATCAACATCGGACTCGGCGGATGGTTAGGGACCGGCTACGGCAAGTCAACAATGAAAATCGGCCTTCTGCCGGCACCTTTAGATGACTCCATTTTTTCAATTATCGCCAACGAATTGGGTTTTATAGGCGCCGCCGCAGTAATAGCAATGTTTTTTTTGTTGGCATTTATGATTTTCTACTTATCGCTAAAAATAGACGACAAATTCGCCCAACTGCTGTTGGTCGGCTTTGGCGGGGTAATTTTTATCCAAAGCTTCATGAATATCGCCTCAATTTCCGGCCTTTTGCCTTTAACAGGCGTACCCCTGCCTTTCGTCAGCTATGGCGGCACTTCTTTAGCTGTTTTTCTGACAATGAGTGGTATAATAATAAATATTTCAAAATACGCTAATGTTTAGAAAGCCCGCATTTATAAAAGCAAAAATTAAAGTATTGTTAGCCGGAGGGGGGAGCGGCGGCCATATTTACCCTCTTATCGCCGTATCGGAAGAACTTATTAATACAGCCTACAACGAAGGGATTGATTTAACTTTGGATTATTTAGGGCCGCTTGATCCGAGAGTTAAAAATGAATTTGAAATTATCGGCATTCAGCCTCATTCTCTTGTAACCGGTAAGCTTCGGCGTTATGCCAGTCTGGTAATTTTACTTGATATACCCGCCTTTTTTATAAGTATTTTTCAGG
>JAMDBA010000051.1 GCA_023484365.1 Patescibacteria group bacterium | reverse complement strand
ATGGATTACAAGATTTTGTTTTACGAAATCGGATGAGAAGTTCAGATGGGACATTGAAATTGTCTTGGCAAAAAAATACATCGCTAATCTTTCTGAAGAAGTGAAGAAGGGACAGCTCGAAAAGCTGGCACAAGGATGGCTACCCACTAAACCACCGCTTGGTTACAAAACCATCGGCGACAAGGGGCACAAGATTCACATCATTGATGAGGATGTAGCGCCATTCATACGAAAAATGTTTGAGTGGTATGCCACAGGCAACTATTCCATAGCTCGATTGGAAAAAGAATTGTATGAGGCGGGAGTGCGCACCAGAAGTGGCGCAAAGCTCGGAATGAGCCGCATACACGTCTTGCTTTCGGAATCATTTTATTACGGCAAAATAAGTTGGCTTACCCAGCTTTATGATGGCAAGCACGAGCCGCTCATCAGCAAAGATTTGTATGATAAAGTCCAAACCATTTTGCGGAGACAGATAAAAAATCCGCACTTTATGAAGCACAACTCGCTTTTCAAAAGCAAAATTCAGTGCGAGCACTGCGGCGGGATGCTTACTTGGTATATCAAGAAGGGGCATTGGTATGGACACTGCAATAACCACGGAGAGTATGCTAAATGCCCTAAAAAGACCTGTATCAGACAAGAAAAGGTTGAGGAGCAGTATGTGAACGTCTTTGACGTTATCGCTCCCAAAAACGAAGGAGTGCTGGTTGAGATTGAAAAGATTTTGAGGGAGGAACATTCCCAGCACACAGGCGAACGCGAAAAAGAAGTTGCCAGAATCAACAGCTTGCTTCAGTCGGCAAGAAAACAGAAGGATAAGTATTACGAGGCAAAAATCAATCGTGAAGTGCCACTGGAATACTGTGAGCGCAAGATTGCCGAGTGCACACAGGAAGAAGAAACGCTGGAAGCTGCGCTCGTAAAAGCTGGCGACAAAAATGATGAGTTTCTCCAGCTTGGTTTAGCTACTCACGAACTGGCGTATAAGTCCAAAGAAATCTATGAAAAAGCGCTGGTTGATGAGAAGAGATTGCTGCTGTCCCAGATTTTTACGAACCTTGTCCAAGATGAGCATAAAATAAAGCCAGAATACACAAAAGCTGCCGATTTTTTACTAAAATGGATTCCGAAGCTAAATGAATCCTACGAACTGGTAAAAAGTGAGGTAATAAAAGGAAAAACACCAGCTTTCGCTGATGTTCATCCTATCTGGCTCCGGTGGTAGGATTCGAACCTACAACCATCTCCTTAACAGGGAGCCGCTCTACCATTGAGCTACACCGGAATATCTAATTTGTATTTATTTTAATCGTTAATAAATTTTTGGCAATAGGTTCGCGTCTTGATATAATTAATAAATGTTAGACATCCAATCTGTGAGATCGGAAATTAAGAAACAACTCGCGAAACCAATCAGCGATATCTCTATCGTTGCTTTGGTAGATCTTATTGTTGAATATGCGTATATTGCCAGAGCGTCTGATGTTCATATAGAGCCGGCGGCGGGCAAGGTAACGATAAGATTCAGAATTGACGGCGTGTTGAGAGATATTTTTAGCGACGACAAGTTTTCAAAGGCTTTACAGCAGGAAATCATCAGTCGAATTAAAGTGCTTTCGGGATTGAGGACGGACGAGCATAGCGTTCCTCAAGACGGAAAATTTAAGGCAAAAGTTGAGGGATCGGAAGACATAGATATACGTGTTTCTATTATGCCGACTTATTACGGCGAAAATGCCGTATTGAGGCTTTTAGTAGAGACGCAGAATTTTAATCTTGAAGATCTGGGTTTTTCGCCAGATGATTTGGAGAAAGTTGAGCGAGCAATTAAAAAACCTTACGGTATGATTTTGGCCAATGGTCCGACTGGATCCGGAAAAAGCACGACTCTTTACACTATTCTAAAAAAACTGAATATTCCCGGAGTTTCTATAATAACAATTGAAGATCCGATAGAATATTCTCTTGAGGGGGCAACTCAGATACAGGTCAACCCTCAAGCCGGCCTGGTTTTTGCCAGCGGGCTGCGTTCTATCTTGAGGCAGGATCCAAATATTATTATGGTCGGCGAAATCAGAGACCAGGAAACCGCTAGTATTTCTGTTAACGCCGCCTTAACGGGGCACCTTCTTCTTTCCACTTTGCATACAAATGATTCGGCAACCACTTTTCCGAGGTTGATTGATATGGGCGTGCCTCCTTTTCTGGTTGCGTCTACTATTAATGTAGCAATGAGCCAAAGGTTGGTCAGGAGGATTTGTCCATTCTGCAAGGCGGAGAGGTTGCTGAGCAAGGTTGAGCTGAACAGCCTATCGGAGATCGTTCCGGAAATTTCTTCGGCTGATAAGTTTTATGTCGGTAAAGGTTGCGCGAAATGTGACAATAGCGGCTATCAGGGACGGATAGGAATAAGGGAGGTTTTAGAAGTTAACGACGAAATAAGAAAATTAATTATGGTCAGAGCGAGCGCTGCCGAAATAAAAGAAGCGGCTGTTAAAAACGGCATGACGACAATGATTAAAGACGGCATAAAGAAATCAATGAGAGGCGAAACTACTATAGATGAAATTTTAAGAGTTGTCTATGAATAAAAAATCCGTTTTTTCGGTGATTTTTCCGCCAAAGGTACCCTTGCAGCAAAGGATCAATTTTGCCCGTCATCTCGCCGTTATTATCAAAGCTGGCCTGCCGCTAATTGAGGGTTTAAAAATTTTAAAGAGGCAGGCGCAATCTAAAAAGATGGAAGCGATTATCAGCGGTTTAATTTCTGATGTTAATAATGGTCAATTCCTGGCGGATAGTTTGGAAAAACACAGCGCTATTTTCGGTGAATTTTTTATTAACGTCGTGAGAATAGGGGAGGCCAGCGGAACGTTGGCGTCAAACTTGGCTTATCTGGCTGAAGAAATGGAAAAATCGCGAGAATTAAAAAGGACTATCCGCGGAGCCTTGATATATCCGATTGTTATTTTAATCGCGACTTTAGGCGTAACCAGCATTTTAGTATTTTTTATTTTTCCGAAAATCTTGCCGGTATTTTCCAGTCTGAAAATAAAACTTCCTTTATCTACGGTTATTTTAATCGCTACGCTTGGATTTTTGCTTCACTATGGCTACTTACTGCTTATCGGTCTGGTGGCCTTGGTGTTATTTTTTAGAATAATCATAGCGCTTCCGGCCGTTAAATTATTTTTTGACAGGGTAATTCTTGTTTTGCCGGTTATTTCTTCGCTTTCTATTAATTTAAACAACGCTAGTTTCGCGCGGGTTTTGAGCGTCCTTTTAAAAAGCGGCATCCAAATAGTTGACGCTATCGTAACCACTAGCAACACTTTTGATAATCTTGTTTATAAAAAAGCTTTTATCGCCGCCGCCGAAGAGGTTAAGAAGGGCGAGCAATTTTTCAAATATCTTTCCAAACACCCGAAACTTTTTCCTCCTCTTTTGACCGGCATGATAGAAATCGGCGAGAATACCGGCAATTTGGAGGAGAATTTGGCTTATGTTTCCGATTACTACACCAAAGAAGTGGACGCTTCGGTTAAGAGCTTGACCACCCTTTTAGAACCTCTTTTGCTTTTAACTATGGGTTTGATAGTCGGCTTCGTGGCTGTTTCTATTATTACGCCGATTTATCAGATAAGCTCAGGAATACATCCTTAACTTATGTTTAATAAAGTCCGCGCCGAAAGAGCGTTTTTTAAAGAGAATAAAGGACCGTTCCTTAAAAAATCGGGTTTTACTTTAATGGAAATGATTATTGCGATTGGAATATTTGTGGTTATTTTAGGGTTTGGAGCTATTTTAGATATAAGTTCCTATCGCCAGAATTCCATCAGAGCCGAAAGGGACAATGTCGTCGCGCTTCTTTCGCGCGCGCGCAGCGAGGCTTTAAGCAATCTTAATCAATCCAATCACGGTTTGTTTTTGGGTGGCTCTTCTCAATATGTCGTTTATCAAGGCGCAAATTACGCATCAAGAAATTCTACATACGACGAAGATTATCCTTCTTCGGGCGATACCATCAGCGGGCTATCGGATGTTAATTTTAATAATCTTGACGGCTCGTCAAACGCTTCCGGAACGATAACGATTTCAGACGGCATGAACAGTTATAATGTATATATTAATTATGAAGGAAGGATTGATTGGTAAAAATAAAAAATCAGGTCAGTCCACGCTGGAAATAATAATCGCGTTAGGAATAATCGTGATTAGCTTGTCCGCTGTGGTTGTAGTTATCTACGGCGGCCAGTCCATTGCTGTTGACGCGCAACTAAGCGGCGAAGCTCTATCTTTAGCGAGACAGAATTTAGAAATATCTCAAGCGCAATCCATAAATAATTTTAACGGCCTCAATTCTTCAACCGGCACTTCCGGAATTTATAATTTCCAAATTACCGTAACTAGCACAAGCGCTTATGTAAAAAAGATAACCAGCAACGTTAGTTGGCAGACAGATCCATTAAGAGTTCAAAGCGTTACTCTTAATACTTTGGTTACTGATTGGAACGCCTATAAAGCGCTTGGCGGCGACACGGGCGGAACCGGCCTTGCTGGCGACTGGCTTCATCCTCAAACTTTAGGGAAAATAGATCTCGGTCCGGGAAGCTCGGCTACTGGATTAGATGTTTTAAATGGGATTGTTTATATGAGTTCGGTCTCTTCCGACGTCAAAAAGCCGGATTTTTGGATAATAAACGCCACTAACGGTTTACAGCCGGGCATCGTTTCTAGCCTGGATATAGGTCCCGGTCTTAATGCTGTTGATGTCGCGGGGAATTACGCTTATGTCGCCAACAGTTCAACAACTAATCAGCTTCAAATTATTAATGTAAGCAATTTGAATGATCCTTATCTGGCGGCTTCGCTGACTTTGTCGGGGGTTAGCGGCAACGGCGCTGTCGGCAATAGTATTTTTTATTACGGCAATAAAGTTTATATGGGAACCGAAAACGCCAACGGTCCGGAGTTCCATATTATTGATGTATCCAATCCTCAAAATCCGGTTGAATTAGGAAATTTTAATATCGGCGCTTCGGTGAACGGAATTTATATCAACAATGGCATAGCTTATCTTGCGACCGGCAGTTCACAAGAGCTTCAAATTCTTAACATCAGCAACCCTTCAAATATCAGTCAGCTCGGAAGTTTTAGTCCCGCAGGATGTTCAGTTGGCCAAAGTTTATTTTTAGTAAACGAAACTCTTTATTTCGGCTGCGCCGGAGGAACCAATAATTTTTTTATTTTAGACGTTTCAAGCCCTTCGTCAGTTAGGCAGCTGGGCGCGACAAACACCGGCGGAAGTGTGAATAGTATGTATATTCGTGATTATCTGGCTTTTTTGGGAACCTCTAATCCCAACGAAGAATTTCAGGCTTGGAATATTTCTTCGTCAACCAATCCGATTTTTTGGAGTTCTTATAATTTTCCTGAGGTTGCCACCGGTATTGATTATGAAAATAATTTTGTTTACGCGTCGGTTCGCTCCAACGACGCTTTAAGGATAATAACCTCTTCGCCATAATGTTTAAAAAAAATAAAAAGCAAAACAGGGGAGGGTTCACGCTAATAGAAGTAGTAATCTATCTAGCGTTATTTGCTTTCGCCATCGGTTTTTCGGTCATAACTTTTTACCAGATGATTGCTAGCCAAAATCAAAACCGCGCGGCGACCCAAACTTATTCAGAGGCGAATTTTCTGATGCAAAAAATAGAGTGGGCATTAGTTGGCGCGTCGGCGATAAATCAGCCGGCTCTTGGCGCTACCTCAACCACGTTATCGGTAAATAAATATAATTTTGCTCAAGACCCTTTGGTATTTAGCTTGTCTTCCGGCAGCCTGTATCTTGCCAGAGGTTTTAACCAGCCGGTGGTTTTAAACAGCAGTAACGTAACGGTGAGCAATCTGGTTTTTGATCATCTTGAGGCCACGACCAGCGCGCCGGAAGGCGTATCAATTAGTCTTTCGGTTGTTGCTTCAACAAGCGAAAATATGGTTAAGCCGTCAACGACGCTCCAGACAACCATTTATTTAATAAAATGATAAATACGGGGAAAAACATAAAATCATCAGGATATATCGCGATAGTTACGGCGATAATAATTTCGGTTTTGATAGTTGTTATGGCTTTCACTATAAGTTTAAATTCCTTTATTGGGAGGGCGAATATTTTAGACAGCAATTTTAAAGAAGTCAGCAGAGCTTTAAGCGAAGCCTGTTTTGAAGAAGCGCGGCTTAAACTTGCACAAAATAGCTCTTACTCTGGAAATGAGGTTGTTAATATAGGAAGTGATTCGTGTAATATTTTATCTGTCTCATCTAACGGCTTGCAATATATCATAGACACGCAGGCGCAATACCAAGGTTCCTATACTAATTTAATATTCACTATTAATAGTTCCGATCTTTCACTGGTTGGCTGGCAGGAGGTTGGCCATTTCTGATCATTACTTATTTTTATTGCAATTTGGTATAATTAAATAACAAAAGGTCGACACATCATTGAATTGATTTAAACAAAATGGACAAAAAAGGTTTTACATTAATAGAGCTTTTGGTTGTTATCGGTATTATTGCTATTTTAGCAGGTATTGTTATTGTGGCGTTGAATCCGGCCAGGCAATTCGCTCAGGCCCGCAACACTCAAAGGCAATCAAACGTTGAAGCTATTTTGAACGCCATTGGGCAGAACATAGCCGACAATAAAGGCATATTTACCTGTGCCGCCGGAGCTCTTCCCACTAGCAGCACCGACATGGCTTCAACCGGAACGCCCGCCTACGATATCGCCGGCTGTATAGTGCCGACTTATATGTCAGCTATGCCGTTTGATCCAAGCGTTACGGGCGCCCATTATACTTCTAATTCTGATTACGACAGCGGTTACGATGTTTCCGTTAGCACTTCAACGGGCAGAATAACTGTAAGCGCTCCTGCTGCTGAATTGAGTGTTCCTATTTCTATTACCCGATAGCAATTATTGAGTTGATAAAAAATACCCCGCGATCCGCGGGGTATTTTTTATAATGATTTGCTTTAATAATAATTTATAATATCATTAAAATATGATTAAAGGTCTAATATCAATAATATTTTCGTTAATGCTGGTAATGCCAGCGAGCGCGCAAATGGCGCTGCCCCAAAATAGTCGTATCACGCCTGAGGGGCAAAAAATAAGTCGGGCTGCAAATTCGGCGCGAACCGAGTTGTCGCAGAATGAAATGCAGGCGATTCAAAATTTTCGCCAAACCGTAAGTTCAACACGGCAAGAATTTTTGCAAAACGCCAGTTCAACGCGTCGTGAATTTCTCCAACGCGAGGCGCAAATAAGGAAAAATTTCCAAGACGCGATCGCCGCCGCGAGGGAACGGCTCCAGTCAAAAATCAGCGCCTATAGAGATAGGCTTAAATTGCGATTGTCTGAATTAAAAAACCAGGCGAAGGCGCGAGAAGTTCAAAATATAGACGGAGCGATGACTAACCTCAATAATCAAATGGTTGATCGCTTTACCAATGCCTTAAATCAGCTTTCTGAGGTCTTAGACAGAATCCAAACTAGAATTGATAGCGCGTCTTCAAGAGGATTAAATGTAACAACTGTTAACGCCGATGTTGCCGCGGCAAGGAGCGCTATATCCAGCGCAAGCGGCGCGGTTCAAGCGCAAGCGGCAAAAGTTTACGAGATAACAATTTCTACTTCTTCAATTACGGAAAGCGCTTCTTCAACTTCAACGCCGGATTTGCCTCTTCAAAATAACGTTAAAGCAACGAGGAACGCTCTTCGCTCTGATTTAATTAATTTGGAAAACCAGGTTAAATCGGCCAGAGACGCCGTCCATAAGGCGGCAGTTGATCTAGCCCAAATTCACGGCATAGACAGCGACTTAAATGCTACGTCGACAGCTCCTTCAGGCGCGACTTCAAGCCAGGAGGAATCAAGCTCAAGCGCAATTTTATTCGGAATGACATCTTCTCAATAATAAAATTATGAAAAAAACAACCTACATTATCATAGCCATTATAATAGTAGTTATTATAGCTATTGCGGCTTGGTTAGTGGCAATGCCGAAATTGGCGACGGCGCCTCAAACGCAGCCCTCTGCTTCAAACGCTACATCTTCGGTTTCAACCGGAACCGTTCCCGAAAGCGCTCAGGGAATTGAGAATTACGTAAACGGAATCAATGTTGGCGGAGCCAGCAGTTCGTTCCAAGACATCAATCAAAGCATTAATAGCTTGTAAGTAATTAAAACGCGATTTAATAACTAACGTTGCCCCGATAATTATCGGGGCAACGTTAGTTATTCCAGGCAACCTCTGGCTTCGGCGGCTATATAATTCGTTTCGCCGCCTCCAATCAGGGTTGCCTGGAATTAAAAAACCCGTTCCGATAAATCGGAACGGGTATAAATTATTTTTTAACATTATTCTTGTTTAAATTTTCCAGGTAATCTATAGCGGCGTCTAGTTGATCGTCTTTGCCTTTGCTGAAATCCGCGCCGCTTAGCTTAATGGGAATAGTCGGGCTGACGCCGACTTTTTCAATCGGTTTGAATTGTCCGTCGGCCATCGGCATTGTTATAAAAAAAGTAGTAACTTCCATAGCGGCGTCATCGGGTAGCGGAAACGTAAGAGCGACTTCTAGCGCTCCTGCGGTTTTTTCGCCAACCGTAATGCCTCGCAAGTGTTCTTTGATTGCCGAAGCGAATACCTCGGAAGCGGAAGCGCTGCCGCCATCGGTCAAAACGGCGATAGGAATATTAAAAGTGTTCGTTGTTTTTGTTGCTTTTTGCCCATAATATTCGGCTGAGTCGGTAGTAATTATTTGCGATTCGTTTTTTGATGTCATTCCGAATAAAATAGTGCCGGGCGGCAGGAGCAAATCAAGCATCGCTATTAATTGATTAAGATAGCCGCCGCTATTTCCGCGCAAATCAATAACGAGGCCTTTTAATTTATAGCGCATCAATATATCAATTGATGAGGCAAAATTAAGGGCGACAGTATTGTTGTAAAAAGTTGAAACCTTTATATAGCCGAATATTATGGGCAAAAAGCAACAA
>JAMDBA010000069.1 GCA_023484365.1 Patescibacteria group bacterium | reverse complement strand
GTGTCGGAGGCGCTAGACCGAAGAACACAGCAAACGTCGACGAGCGCAGAACGACCTAGAAATATTGATTGATTATGATTAATTATCGGTTCGAACCCAGATTCCGCACCCAGCTTATTAACTTCCAAATTAAAATTTCCGCAAATTAGCAGAAAAAATCTTTACCTTTTTTGCGGCCTCCTTGACTATACCCCGGTCATTAGCATAAGACATAAATTTAAGACCTGTATCGAAGGGTAACCACCTCACTTTTTTTATCTCTTCATTGGCCTTAATCGCCCTTCCTTTGTCGTAACGCATTAAAAACCAGTGAACCGTGCGGATGATAATGATTTTCTTCTGGTCGTTTTTAATCTTATAGGTAAATTCTCCAATGTAATCGAGGGGTGTAGCCGTAAAACCAGTTTCTTCTACAACCTCCCTGACAGCTGTTTGCTGAAGACTTTCTCCTGAATCTTGATGTCCCTTAGGCAAAGAGACGTCTTTCATGGCCGCGCGCTCGACGACAACAAAATACGGCTTGTCTTTAACCAACCTAACCACCACGCCGCCGGCAGAAACTTCTTGAAACATTTTATATAATACTGTTTTTTTCATATTTTTATTTTCTTTTTATTTTTTCTAACATTATTTATCTTTTAACGTTTATTTTTAGCATTTTTGATTGTTTTTTCTTTTTCTGGCAGAAGGTCATATAAAATAAGACCCCCAGCCACCAATAGCCGTTAAGCCACCTACGCAGGTTTCCCCGCATAGCCTAAACAACGCTCTATTTAGGAGCTTGATGCTGTTTAACTATCGCTAATGCCATTCGGCCCATTCGGCGAGTTTCGACTGAGACCTCAAGAATTTTTCTTTTTGGTATTTTTTTCGCATTCTTTTTTCAAATTGATAAATATTTTCTTTGGGATTTTTTAAATATTCTTTCCAGTCGGGAATAATTTTCCTTTCAAAACCAGAAAGTAATCTGTGTCCTATAGGAAATCCGCTTTCTTCAAAGTACTTATTCGCGCCACCCAGCCTTATTCTTAATTCATTGTCACAAGAGAGTTCTATTGTGGCATGCATAAGATTAGGAGCAATGCTCTTATTAAAAGTAATAATATGCATTATTTCATGCCATAAATACACGGTTGAGTAATTCTTCCAATCTTCCCTATGAGACCAAGCTATCGCATTGTTTTCCACATACGATCTGCCGCGATTGAGTTTTGGATGAGAAATATAGATATTGATTTCTTTGTTGATTTTAGACAAATCTATTTTAGTAATATTTGTTAGATGTAAAATAGCAATACCATAATTATCTTCCCACTGCCCTTTAACATAATTCAAATATTTTTTGGTTTCGGCTACCGCTTTCTTAAATTCGGGAGTTTTATATATCTTTGCGAGGTTGCCGTTAAGATTAACAATAGCCACGGGCAATCCCTTAGCTAAACCATCATCAAAAATGATGGGCTCTATGTTTTGAGATGCAATGTCGTAAAAATTTTTATTTATGTCCCAAACTTTCTTTTTTATTTTCATAAAAGGAAGATGGTCGGAATGGCTTTTGAGTATATGTTGCAACAAAAAATCTTCACTAAGAATGAAATTCAACTTAATCATTAAGATAATTATACTGGATTTTTATGCTTTATTTTAGAATAAGCTTGAAGAGTTAAAATTTTTTTATATAAATCTTTATCAATCATGTTTTAGCTAGATTATAATACCCTCAAGATCGTAAAAAGCCTACTTTTTATTGAGTTCTTCCACTTTTTTCTCTGATTCGGCTAATGGCGGCACGTGAAAGCCGGCTCGCTCCTTATCAGTTATTCTAAGATCGACTTCGTAAAGATACCAAGGGCTGTCAGCGGAATCCTTCCTGAATTGAGTACCATATAACTGAGGCTTCCCTTGAGACATTAAATATCTGTCTTTCGCGGCCGCTGCAAGCCAGAGAGGGTCAACTTCGCCCTTCTGGCGCCGATATCCTTCCTCGGCGGCTTTCTTGGCGAATTTATAAGCAAGTCTGTAATATTTTGTTTCTCCGCCATGCTGCAAAACCATCGCCGCATAAAAATAATCTCCAGGAGTTTTTAGCTGATTGCTGTTTATCGCTTCTAAAATTTCCATTAGTCGTTGAGCGTCTTTTTCTTTGGCAAGTTCGGGATTTTTTTTGTATAAATCCTCTTTCCTGTCTTTTTGGTCTTCGTCGTAGATATTTTTAAATTTATCGCTTGTTTTTCGCGCAGATTTCACAATATTTATTTTAGATAACGCTTATTTATCTCTTTATAGTTAAGCGTGAACCCATAAATTTTCCGAAAAGCGCCGTTAAATTGTTTATCTCCGGAAATGTCTCTCAAGGATTTTATCAGCTTAAGCATTTTATTTTTGCCAAATTTCTTGACGAGCATTTCAACAACGAAACCTGATTCCGCATATACCCCCGAACCGCCTTGGTTATAAAAAGATAGAAAATTATTGAATTTTTTAGGCCTGGCTTTTAATTTAGTTTGACCGGAAGTATAAATCGCCACTCCTTCGGATAGCCATATCGGACCAGATTTACTAGAGGAAAGTATTCTATAGAATAAATGACTAAGTTCGTGCTTGATTAAAGAAGAATAATACTCATCAGAATATTTATTAGAACTTTCTTTATTGAAGTTTTTCTTACCCAGCATAAAAATTATCCGCATTCTTTCGTCGGCCCAGCCAACCAGCCACGGCTCGGTCTTTTTTACACGCAATAGATTAATTGACTTCCTGTCTTTGAGCAAGATAATTTTAGGCGTATTCATTATCCAGTTTATGCCATAAAAATTGCTTAGCTCTTTCATTGATTGACGATATGTTTCTTTTATAAAGTTATCTTGAGATTCTATTAACGTTAGCTTGTAAATCATAGTTTTATTTAATCGGTTTAAGCGAAAATATTTTTTTAAGAAATGCTGGATTCTTTATAATCGGCTTAAGCTCTTGCTTTGAAAGCCAGAGAATACGGGCGTGTTCCGTTGAACGCAATTCTGGCCTTTTTTTAATTGACTGAAAATAGTAGAGAAATATGCTTTGCCGTTGTTTGTCGCGCGAAATATAGTTCCAAATATCAAAGAACCTGATATTTCCGATAATTGTGTATTTTAGTTCTTCTACGAGTTCCCTCCTTAATGCTTCTTCCGGAGATTCCAGCCACTCTATCCGCCCGCCCGGAAAATCGAAGGTTCCGTTTCTGTGATTCAGCATTAAAATCTTGCTACCGCACCTAAGAATTAATTTTACTGCGACATCGGGGCGTCTTTTCATATATTTTTATTTACCAGCTGAACGATCAGATAAATTATTCATTGATAACCTGACTAACTCGTCTAATACTGCGCCCCATTTTAATATTTTATTAAGATCGCGAAGAGGAACAAACTTCCTCATTAAAATCTTTCCCTTTGCCGGATCGATTGTTTGAGGTAAAACTTTTTTCACCCGACAAAAAAACCGCGACTGGTAAATTATATTACTCTTATTAATAATCTTTTGTAAACCGAGAAATTTGATTTCCGAAATTTCAATATCAACCTCTTCCATCACTTCTCTTTCCAAAGTTTGCTGAATCGTTTCTCCCGGCTCTACCGTTCCTCCGGGAAGTCCCCAGTTTTTACCTTCGTCGTCACTGACAATAATCACTTCGTTATTATCATTAACACATAATCCAAGCGCTTGAGTTATCGGTTTGTATTTTTTAATCAACTCAATTCCTCCTGGCATCCATTCAACAAGAACTTCCTCGCCATTCCAAGTAAATTTACTATTTATATTTGTCATAAATTAATTATGGCACGGAATTAATTTAATTTACACTTATGGCGGCAGTCAGCGAAAAAGCGTCGTTATCGCGGCTTAAGGCAAACATCGCCGTTTAACAATAAAAAACAAATTAAAAGGACTATCAAGCGACCTCTATGCTAATTAAATCGGTTATAAGCTATAATAATATTATTATGGATATAAAAAGCGGTCAGTATTACAGTTTAGGCAATAAAATATTTTGGCTTTTCGTTATACAAAACAGCGCCGTCGCCATTATTCTTCTTGCGACAGATATCGCTCTTATTGTTGCCAGGCTGACCGTCTTATCTGCCAGCCAGATATTTTTAGGGATGAACGTTGCCGCCGTTACTTCAATCGCGATAGTAATAGTTTTAATAATCGCCGTCGTCTCCGAATTGATAGGCGTCTTAATAGCCAAACTTAAATACGGAATATCCAAAGTTATGGTTGATGGCTCTTCGCTAAGGATAGTAAGAGGAGTTTTAAGCAAGGAAGAAATTGAAATTCCCTACCGAAGAATCCAGAGCGTTTCCATAAAACAGTCTCTTCTTTACCGACTGCTTAACGTCGGCCATATCGCCATTTCAACGACTACCGATCTTGAACAACCAAGCAGCACCATAGAAAACGAAACCGACGAAGAAGTCGTGCCGATTATGGACTACAGCCTCGCCCAAGCGGTTGCCGACGTCCTCACCAGCAAAGCGGAAGTTCAGCAGATGCAGATGCAAAACCAGAAGCCGTCAAATACGGCGTAATAAATACAAATCCCCTCATCAGTAAATTTAGGGGAATATAAGAAAACCTCCGGTTCGCCAATAGCAAATCGGAGGTTGATAAAAAATTAGGAAGCAGATTTTTTTCTGAAACGGCTGCTCAACAGATAAATCAGGGGCCCTAAAGCTATCAAAAACATTCCTATAAAAAGGGTGTTTATGTCGCCTATTTTCTCGGCATGATTTCTTATAGCAGCCACAACCAGTAAAGCTACCGGAGGAATAGTAATGATAATGCTGCCCGCTAACCCTCCTGGCACAGCAAACGGCCTGACAAGACCGGGCTCTTTAATTTTAAGGGCTATCAGAGCGCCAAATTCAAGTAAAATACTCAAACCTGTCAGGAGCACGTCCAGCATAATCAAACCTTCAAACCCCAGGCTTAGACAGGCCGACCAGGCAACGGTGCAAGCTATAATCGCCACAATTGGCGCGCCAGATTTGTTACGGTAAGCGAAGATTTTTGGCAAAAATTTATCTTCGGCCATTACTGCTGGCAATTGAGCCAGAGATAAAACCAAAGCGTTGAATGTTCCGACTGCGGCAACCGCTCCGCTTAACATTATGGCAGCAGAAAGCCATTTGCCGCCCAATATCCTCCCCGCATCAACCCAGTAACCGGTATCCCAGTTTGCCGCGCTGATTTTGGTATGAGCCACGGCGGCAATCGGAATAATATAGGTTAAGGAAACCATGACGACCGCGATAAACATCGCAAACGGATATGTGCGTTTCGGATTTTTTACCTCCGCAGCAATAGTTGAAACATTATCCCAACCCATATAATTCCACATCGCTATAAGAACACCGGCAAGTAAATCAATCTTTGTCGGCTGGAAAATAATTTTCCCCACGGGAACGGTATGCGTAAAACCGTACCAGACAATAACACCAAAAGGAGCTAGAACGGCTAAAGTTATCCAGACCGAACCCTTGCCGACCGCTTTAGCGCCGAATAGATTCCAAACAACACCGCCGGTAATCATCGTCATCCCCAGAATAATCGGCGTATAACCGATTTTTAACACCGGCCAAAGATGAGTAAGATAGGCGATGAAAAAAGTCGGATAAAGCGCCATATCAAAAATACTACCTGCAAACGTCAGCCAGCTCTCCTGAAATCCCCAAAAGTTTCCCATTCCTCTACGAACCCAAGCGTAAAAACCGCCTGCTTTAGGAATGGCGCTGCCAAGCTCGCTGACCATTAAAGCCGTCGGCAAACTCCAGACCAAAGGAGTAATGATCAATATCAATACCGCTTTTCCATAACCAGCATCACGCACAATATCTTCCAGGCCGAAAGGGCCGCCCGCCACAATACAGTAAATAAGAGCGACCAGGGCCGCCAAGCCGACCTTACGCTCTAAAGATTCTGATTGCTTCAAAATATACCCCCTTTAAAAATTAATTTAATGTTCTAAAAATAATTTAGAACTAATTTTTAAATATGTCAACAAAAAATAAGCCTCAATTGAGGCTTATTTTAAAATACCGAAAAATTAATCTATGTTAATTAATTTCCGTTTAAGGAAGATCTAGTGTGAGGACCCAGCTCTCCATATCCGGTAATATTTGGATTAGCTATTTTGTGTTGTTCCTGATATTTTTCAACCGCCTGTTTGGTTAGCAAGCCGTAATATCCGGTAATAGGACCTGAGTAGACTCCCTCGGAGGTCAAACGCTGTTGGAGAGCCGTAACGTCGGCGCCAGAAGAACCAATTTTAAGGAGATTGTTGAATTTATAAGAAGTAGCTGTCGCCGCAACAGTAGAGACGGCTGAAGGATTAACCACAACCACGTTAATGGTAGCGCAACCGCCATTAGAAGAACAAACATTAACCGAAGAAATTCCGGAACTGACGCCAATTAAAGTAATAACATTGCTGTTGCTGATGGCTGAAGTAAATATTGTGCCCGGATTAGAAGATAAAGTATAAGGAGCCGAACCGCCGGAAACCATAAGATTAATACCTTTGCCTACCGAAATCACTTCGCTAACGGATATTGACGAAGGACTGCTAGAGCTCGCCTGAGACGAAGCGGCGGAGCCAACGGTAATATAAAGCATCGCGCACTGGCTGTTGCTTTGACAAATGGTGATATTATTGGAGCCGACAGAAAGAGCTGTCACGGTAATGCTGTTGCCGCTCACGGCAGCCGAAGCGACGGAAGAATTGCTGTTTCCGGAAATGTAATATCCGCCGATTCCCGACGCGACAACATTTGAAGTTTGGCCGACAGATAAAGTGAGATTACTCGGATTAAGAGCAAGCGAACTACCGCTTGACGAAACTGTAATGTAAGCTATTGCGCACTGACCGCCGGTTTGACAGACGGTTATGCTGTCTGAGCCGGCGTTATTAGCAGTTATTACCAATGTATTTCCATTAATGGAAGCGGAAGCAACCGACGAGCTGCTATTACTGGAAATATAATAATTTCCAGCTCCCGAAATAGCCAAATTAGACACCTGACCAACGGAAACGGTGATATTGTTTTGGCTAAAAGTTATCGGGGTAGTTCCCGGCGAAACAACCGTTGCCGAAACGGTTCCGCAACCGCTTCCGGAAGAACAAATTGTTAATATTGCTGATCCGGCGTAATTGCCATATAAACTAAGAGTATTACCAACAAGATTTGCCTGAACGGCGCCGGTATTTGAATTAGAAGAAACATAATAAGAGCCTGTACCGCCGCTAACCGTTATAGGCGAAACCTGACCGATAGTTATCACGGGATTGCTTTGGCTAAAAGAAAGGATAGAAGAATTTGAAGACCCCGAAGCGGTTACGTTAACAACACCGCAAGAACTCATATTGGTGGAACAAACGGTTATATTTGCCGAACCACTGGAGCTGTTAGCGTATAAATTCAGAGATGAACCGCTGATAGTCGCCTGAATAACACTTGGGTTGGAATTGCTAACAACGGAATAGATTCCCGTTCCGCCCGCGACGCTCACGGAAAGGTTTTGACCGTAAGCAATAGAAACGCTGCTTTGGTTAAACGTAATTTGGGAACTCGCAGTCGGCACAGTCACTGAAACACTGGCGCAGTTTGAAGAATTAGCCAAGGAACAAACTGTAATCGTCGTTGAGCCGCCCGTATTCGCTGAAACGGTAAACTGATTGCCGTTAATAGAAACATTAGCAACCGACGGATTGCTGTTTGAAGACAAATAAAGGACGCTGGTGTTGTTGTTATAAGCAGTAATTGTTGCTGACTGGCCGCTTGATAAGCTCAGGCTTGTCTGGCTTAACGACAAAGACGCAGTTGATGCCGTGCTTGTAGCATAAGGCCATACCGACGCTACCGACTGTTGGCTGTTTATAGTCACCGAAAAAAGACTGTTAGGATGAATGCCGTAAGCAGCAGTGCTAACGGTAACGGAAAAAGAACCGCTGGAATTAGTGACGCCCAAAGCGCTCATCTGGACAGCTGAAGAATTATTTAAATAATTTAAAATTACGTTGGAATTAGGATCGCCCGTTACGTTAAGCAGGACGTTGTCGCCGCTCCCCGTAAGCGAAGCCGATACGGTGGGCGTAATGGCATAAGCTTTTTGGCTGAGCACCGCAAAAACGGCCAGCAAACAAAACCCGGCGACCAAAAGGAACTTTTTATGCAAAATATTAGTCTTCATATAGATATTATAACTCTATAACCGGAAAAAATTAATAAGGCGACATTTAAATATAGTCATAATAATCAACTTTTTGTTTTAATATTTTTATTATTACGGGCAAGAAAATATATACTTGGCCCAAACCACATCCCGGCAAGCAGTCCTTGAAACGACTTCTCTAAAAATAAGAGAATTTGAATCGGGATAATTTTTTTGAATATGCGATGGCGAAAATTGGAAACAGAAAGAATCTCAACAATATCAAAACCTTCAGTAATAAGAATATCGCGTATTACTTCTGGATGATAATTTACAAACGGAGCGCTTGCGTCGCCAAGCATAAGATGTTTTGGCTTTCGCGAAGATATAATTACTCGTGCTTTGCTAGAATAAAATGCTTGGAGGCGAGTTTTAATATGAATTTTATTAGGGATTTCTAGGATTAAATATCCCTCAGGGATAAGAATACGACCAATCTCGCGAATAGCTTTTCGTGGATCAGTAATATAATGAAATACACGAACACAAAGCGCCGCGTCACAGGACGCATCGGAAAGCGGAATTGAATCTACCGCCGCGCATACGAACTCTATTTTTTCCGCGCGCGATATTTTATTTTTAGCAATAGAAAGTTGGTCGCACGATGGATCAAGCAAGACGACTTGCTCCCAAATCTTTTCGTAAAGCGGCGCCAGCCTTCCTCCTCCAGCGCCAACATCAATAATCCGAAGACGCGGCAAAGGAATCCGCGTAAGCAGGCGGGAAACCGCGATTTGATCGGCAAAGTTTTCAAAATCTCTTCCTTTCCAAAAGGAATCATAATTATAGGCATCATAAAATGCCGGCTGAGTATTTTCCTTATCTCGCTTAAAAAAATCATTAACCATCTCTTCGTTCTTTCCTATTTCTCGTTCCGGCGATAAATCACGCTTACTCATTTTTTTCTTAATTCAGCGATGTTCGTATCGCGGAGCCGACAGCGAAAATGCTCACGGTAATAATATTGAAAGTAATAAATTTATTTCTAAAATATTTCATAGTTTTATTTGATTATTTAGTATTGCGTATCCCTGCACTCCCTATATATTCCGCTCTAGCGGGGAGCTTCTTGCTAGAGCGGAATCGTCACCATCTTGCTTTACTAATAAAATCCTACTCTGCTCCGTTAAACTGATGATCTACGTTTATATCGTTTGAATCTTGATGCCCGCCCGACAGATCGTTCTCCTGAGATTTTCCTTCTGGATTCTCTATCGCGCTCTCATTGTTTTTTTCCGGCTTCGCAATTTCATTATCAGAGCCACTCTTATCATTAACTTGTTTACCCTGCTCAATAGTTGTGGCAGTAGATTTAATTGATTGCGCATTAGCACGAACCAATAATTGCGAATTATTTAGCCCGCTAATTGCCGCAACTGCAACAACCGCCGTAAAAACTGATAATACCGCCAACTTGATTTTCGTCTTTTTTAATGTAAGCATATTATTATATTTTAATGATATATATATATATATTTCGACCTTTACACAATATATAACGCAAATCATATGGGAATATCGTGAAAATAGAATGAAAACAACCAGAAAGATTTTGTTTACGCGACAAGAAGCGCGTTAAGTAAACGACCAATTTATTAGCCAATTAATTTATCCTTTAGTTAGTATCGCCGCGGCAAGACCCGATTTTTATAATCGTGGTTTTCCTTCGCGCGTTGATAATGGAAGACGAACAGTAAAAACACTACCCTTGCCAAGCGCTGACTGCACTGATATTATCCCGCCATGAAGATGCATAATTATTCTACAAATAGAAAGACCAAGCCCATATCCTTTTACCGCGGAACGGGACAGATCTACCCGATAAAAACGATCAAAAATTTTATTTTGTTCATCCTTGGCTACGCCGATGCCGGTATCACTCACCCGTATAACCGCCTCCGCTCTTACTTTCTCAAGCGCAACATTAATGTTCCCGCCCTGGCGCGTATAGTTGATGGCGTTATGAATTACATTAAAAAGCACTTGTAATAGCATGGCAGCATTTCCTTTCACAACTATACTTTCTTCGCCAAAATTAAGATTTAAAGAAATATGTTTTTGGTCGGCTTTCGGTTTGAGAATTACCACCGCTTTGGCAGCAGCGTCCGTCAAATCAACCTCCTCAAAAACTGCCATGTATTTTTTGCTATCCTGCATGTCGTAACGACTAAGAAACAATAAATTTTCAGCTAACGCGGCTAAGCGGTCTATTTCTTCTTTCGCGCTGCGAAGCGTTTTTACATATTCTTCATTGCTGCGCGACTTATTGAGCGCCACCTCCATCTCGCCGCCTAAAATAGTAAGAGGCGTTCTTAGTTCGTGAGAGGCGTCGCTAACAAATTTACTCTCTCGTTCGTACGCCCTTTCCACGGGAACAAGTGTTCGTCTTGCTAAAAACCAAGATAGGGACGGAATGATAAACAAAAGAACAGCGTTAAGTTCTAAAAGAATCGTTTTTAGTTGTTCAAGGGCGGCTTTATTCGCTATTGATAAAATAGTAGTAGTGGTTTTATCTTTCGACGCTCCCGTGTGTTCCCCTTGCTGCTCTGCTTGATCAACCTTTTTAACGATATACTCAACAGAAGAATTCTGTTGCATCCATACATATACGCCAACACTAAAAATCCAAAACAATGAGAAAAAAAGCAGCGAATAAATAAGCGCAAGTTTTAAAGTCGCCTTCTTAAACATCGTCTTTAATTTTTAATACATAACCCACGCCGCGCAGAGTATGAATTAATTCTTTATTAAGTCGATTCGTTTTAATTTTTTTGCGCAGATATTTTACGTAAGTTTCTACTATATTAGATAAACCGTCATAATTATAATCCCATACATGCTCAAGAATTTTAGTTTTGGTTAAAACTATATTCGCGTTCCTCATAAAATATTCTAGAAGCGAATACTCGCGCGCGGTAAGCGTGATTAACTTGTCTCCTCGCCGCACGCTTCGAGTAGCCGGGTCCAGGGAAAGGTTATCAATAACTAAAACTGACGGGTCCGCTTTTTTACTTCTTCGCAGCAACGCCCGAACGCGAGCGGAAAGCTCGCTAAAAGAAAAAGGCTTTGTCATATAATCGTCGGCGCCAGCGTCAAGCACGCTAATTTTATCCGCAACATCGTCTTTGGCCGTAAGGATTAAAATAGGAACACTCGTATTTTTAGTCCTTATTTCCCGACACACCGTTACGCCGTCAATTTTGGGAAGCATGAGATCAAGAAGAATCAGGTCGTACTCATTAATACGAAATTTATGGAGCGCCTCTTCGCCGTCTCGCGCAACGTCAACGACATAGTGTTCATCAATAAGTCCTCGTCGCAAAAAATTAGCAATTTTTTCTATATCTTCAACGATAAGAATCTGCATATTTTTATTATAACAGCATAGATAAAGAAATATGAAAATAAAATGAGAGAATATTTATTAATTATTATTCTCTTATTTTTTGTTTGTAGCCTCTTTAAGACATTTTTATCGTTTTTGACAATCGCCCAGAATTAATCAATTATTATATTGATAATAAAAAAAATAACACTAAAATGAAAAGCGCGAAAAAAATCGGCGGTGTTCCTCACGGCACCTTTTTAAAAGGAATAAAAACGATTTTTAAATATCTAAAGCCTCATTGGAAAATAATTTCAATGCTGATTTTCTTCGGTCTGATTAACGCGACCGCCCAAGCGTTTGTTCCTTTGGTTGCCGGAAAAATATTTGATTATATTATCAGCTTAGCAAAAAATACTTTCGCGCCCATTATGCCGGTGTTTGAAGTTATTGCCGTCTGGCTGCTGCTTCAATTAACGAGCAACATCATTGGCTGGCGATCTAATTTTACTAATTTTAAAATAGCGGCCACTTTGGAAGGAGAATATACGGCTAAAGGACTAGGTAAGCTGCTTGAAATGCCTATGTATTTTCATGCCGATCAAAAACAAGGCGATATTGTTGATCGCATAAACAGCGCAGCTAACTGGCTAAACGATGTAGTTGACAACGTCTTACTAGACTTATTACCAAGTTTTTTGAGTGTCATTGTAGCGCTCATCATTACTCTTTTTATTAATCTACAATTGACGCTTATTCTTTTGATGGCAATTTTAATTTATATTTTTATATTTTGGAACGCTGCTCCCGCACTAATAAAACTACAGAAAAAAGCGCAACGCGCCTTTAGCACCGCTTATGGACACGCTTGGGATACTCTACAAAATATTAAAGAGGTAAAGCAAGCGTCTACAGAAAAGAAAGAACAAAAACTAATACGCCGCAATTTTATAAAACGAGCGGCCCAGTTTTGGGTTAACATAAATGCGGTTTCTCAAAAGCTGGATTTTTCACAAAAAACATTGGTAACCCTTACTCAGTTTTCAATTTTTGTATCATCCGTTTTTTTGGTAAGAAACGGAACAATTACTCCTGGCGAGCTGGTGGCCTTCAACGGCTATGCGGCGATGGTTTTTGGGCCGTTTGTGCTTTTGGGTCAAAATTGGCGAATGATACAAAGAGGTATTGTTTCTATAGTCAGAGCCGAAGGCATACTAAATTTACCGACCGAAATTTACGAACCAAAAAACGCAGTCGCGCCCAAAAAACTTAAAGGCGACGTCACTTTTGACGATGTTTATTTTTCTTATAAAAACAGCAAAGAAACTCTGAAAGGAATATCTTTTAAAGCCAAAGCCGGAGAAAAGATTGCTTTAGTCGGCGAGTCGGGAGTCGGCAAGACAACAATCATTGATTTGATATCCGGATTTTATTTTCCTCAAAAAGGAAGAATTCTGATTGACGGGACAAATACCAGAAAAATGAATTTAGAAAAATACCGCTCACGCATAGCGGTCGTTCCGCAGGAACCAACACTCTTCAATAACACCGTTAAGAAAAACATCCTCTACGGAAATTCAAATAAATCCGAAAAAGAAATAATATCGGCCGCCAAAGACGCCCACGCCGATGAATTTATCCAGTCTTTCCCTAAAAAATATAACCAAGTCGTCGGTTGGAAAGGCATAAAACTTTCCGTCGGCCAGAAACAGCGAATAGCGATTGCCCGAGCTTTTTTAAGGAATCCGGACATTTTGATTCTTGACGAGCCAACTTCGGCGCTTGACGCAAAATCAGAACACCTTATCAAGCAATCACTTCAAAAACTAATAGCCGGAAGAACAACTTTTATAATTGCCCACAGATTAAGCACCATCCGGGAAGCCGACAACATCCTGGTTTTAAAAGACGGGAAAATAGTTGAACAAGGAAAACACAAAGATTTGGTAAAAATAAACGGCGGCGTATATAAAAACCTCTACGACCTGCAAACCGGATTATCAGCGCAATAATTATTCTTCCGGCCATCGCACCAAAATACGCTTTTAAGCCGTATTAATTTTAAATAAAACGCCCATCTTCTCTTGTAGTCTAATTTTTATATTATGAAAAAATTTTTGCTGTCGGCTTTTGTTGTTTTGGCTTTTGGTTTTTACGTCTTCATCACCAGAAGCGCGGATTATATTTTAAATTTATATTCTGCTCAAAGCGGCAATAGCCAGCCCCAGCCGGACCAAAGTCAGGCCGCAGCCAGAAACGCTCCGGCTAAGATTCCCGCGCCAATTTCCCCTTCCGCTAATAATTCTGCGGCAAACGCGCCGATCACAACCAAGGCCAAAAACGGATTGTATTCCGACGGTAAGTATATCGGCAGTCCGGCGGACGCTTATTACGGAAACGTCCAAGTTGAAGCCGTTATTTCCGGCGGCCAAATAACCGACGTGATCTTTCTGGATTATCCGCAAGACATGATGCATTCTGTTTTGATTAATTCTTACGCAATGCCGATATTAAAATCGGAAGCCATAAAGAGCCAAAGCGCCCAGGTAGATACTGTTTCCGGCGCCACCGAAACCAGCGGCGCCTTTGAAGAATCGCTTGCTTCGGCTTTAGCGCAAGCAAAAAATTAAAACATGAATCCCGTTAGAGACTAACCTGTTATGGATACAATTTATTTAACTAAAAAAGATAATAAGCAGGCGCTATATTGGTCGGATGGCGGTTATTTTACAGAAACGCCTGCCTGTGCAGGCGGGCAAAGCGTTTCCTGTCTCTAACGGGATGAAACAGACAAAAATTTTAATGGGAATGCCGATAACAGTTGAGATAGCCGATAAAAACGCGATGCCCGAAAATTTAGAAAAAATTTTTTCTTATTTTAAATACGTTGACGAAAAATTCAGCACTTATAAAGAATCCAGTGAGATAACTAAAATAAATAAAGGAAAATTTTCTGAGAACGGCTGGAGCGAAGATATGAAAGAGGTTTTCCGTTTGGCAGAAATCACCAAAAAAGAAACCTGCGGTTATTTTGATATTTGGAACGGGAAAAAATATGATCCGTCGGGATTAGTTAAAGGCTGGGCGGTTTATAATGCCGCCAAAATATTAAAAACTGACGGCTTTTCAAATTTTTACATAAACGCCGGAGGAGATATTGAGACGCGCGGCAAAAACACCGAAGGAAAAGATTGGGTAATTGGAATAAAAAATCCTTTTAACGCCAGAGAAATAATAAAAACATTAAGATTAAAAAACAAAGGCATTGCCACTTCCGGAACTTATATCCGCGGACAGCATATTTATAATCCGAAAAATCCCGGTAATTCCCTAGAAGAAATTATCAGCCTTACCGTTATAGGTCCTAATGTTTATGAAGCCGACCGGTTTGCCACGGCTGCCTTCGCCATGGAACAGGAAGGAATAAATTTTATTGAAAAAACCAAAGGGTTGGAAGGTTATGCGATAGACAAAAACGGCGTCGCCACAATGACAAGCGGTTTTGAAAAATACGTTTATGATTAATTTCATTAAAAAAATTAAAGATTTTACCGATGAAATAATTAACCGGACCACAATGTACCGGCTGGTTATTTACTGCTTATCCATATTAATCATAATCGCCGCTATATTTGGTTATTTAGGAATAATGCCTTATTCGCCGGTTTATCTGCTGTTTTCGGCTATTTTTATCACCGCGGTTTGCTGGCTAATTAATCTTATTTTCGCCAATGTTTTTGAAGCGCCTTCAAATTTTGAATCGGCTATAATTACCGCTTTAATTCTGACAATCATTATCACTCCTCCTCAAGGATGGAACGACGCCCAGTATTTTGCCCTAGCAGGCTGGGCGGCGATTTTGGCGATGGCGTCAAAATACGTACTGGCAATCGGCAAAAAACACATTATTAATCCTGCCGCGCTCGCAGTTGTTATCACATCGTTCACTCTTAATCTTTCCGCGAGCTGGTGGATAGGCACGGCGGCAATGACGCCTTTTGTTTTTGTTTTAGGCGCGCTAATAACCAGAAAAATAAAAAGGTGGGATTTGGTTTTGGCTTTTTTCTTCGCCGCTTTTATAACTATCTTAACGCCAAAAATAATCGCCGGAGAGAATATTGTAGTCGGCGCCGAGAAAATTATGCTCCTTTCACCTATTTTGTTCTTTGCTTTTATTATGCTGACCGAACCAATGACTACCCCGCCGACAAAAAATTTACAAATAATTTACGGCGCTCTCGTTGGATTCCTTTTTGCGCCTTGGGTTAATCTAGGCGGAATTTATTTCACTCCGGAACTAGCGCTTATATCAGGAAACTTTTTCTCTTACCTTGTTAGCTCAAAAACAAAGCTTATTTTAAGCTTCCAACAAAAAATAAAGATAGCTAATAATGAATATGATTTTATTTTTAATTCACCGCAAAATTTAAAGTTTAAGCCAGGCCAATATATGGAATGGACATTAGCGCATCCCAGACCAGACAACCGCGGCATCAGGAGATTTTTTACCATCGCCTCCTCTCCAACCGAAAACAAAATACGGCTGGGAATAAAATTTTATGATCCGCCAAGCAGTTTCAAAAAGAAGTTAGCAGCGTTTGAGCGCGGCGACGAAATAGTAGCTACCCAATTAGCCGGCGATTTTACCCTGCCCAACAATCCCGACAAAAAAATTATTTTTATGGCGGGAGGCATCGGCATTACGCCGTTTAGAAGTATGCTTAAATACTTAATAGACACCAACGAAAAGCGGCCGATTATTGTTTTTTATTCCAATAAAACTCCTGGCGACATAGCCTACGGAGGAATTTTAGAAGAAGCGGAGGAAAAGTTGGGCATCAAAACGATTTATTCACTAACCGGAGAAGAAACCGCGCCGATGCCACGATATAATATACGCGGACGCCTAACGCCGCAAATAATCTCTAAGGAAGTGCCGGATTATAAGGAAAGGATTTTTTATATTTCCGGACCGCCGTCAATGGTCAACCAATTCAGCGGTATTTTGAAAAAAATGGGAATTCCTAAAAGAAAAATTAAAATAGACTTTTTCCCGGGATTCGCTTAAGACAATAAAAAACAGCCCGCCTTTCCGGCGGGCTGTTTTTTAAAAGCAAATCTTATTTTGTGGGAGCAGACGGCGTTGACGTTGTCAGATAGCCACCCATCATTCCATACCACGTTTCGGGACTGATGCCGCGCATCATGTAAATTCCGTTCGGTCTATAAAGATCGTAAGACACTTTGAGTTCTCCGATTTTTATTCCAATCCATAAAACTGCTAAAAGCATGAGCAGACAAGTAATTATTTTAAGAATAATAAATCCTCCCATATGGCCCCGATGCCAGCCGCCACCCATTGCGCACATAGGGCAGTGATTGTGCATATGCCAGTATTTTATACAATCTTCGCATTTACCGTTATCGGATTCGCCCATTCCCATTTTTTTATCTTCGTTTTCCATAATTTAGAATTTTTAAATCAAACGACCTTTATATTATTATAACACCTTACTGATTATTACGCGCGCCATCTATCTCTATCCAACGCTTTACTAATACCCCAAGCTTATTTTCGGCTTTCGCCATAGCATTCAGAACATCTTTATGATTTAAATTATTATTAGAAACTCCTGCCGCGTAATTAGAAACAACGCAAATAGAAGCATAACAAATGTTCAGTTCGCGGGCCAAGGCAGCTTCCGGGTAAGTTGTCATCCCGACGACATCCGCCCTTAAAATTTTATAAGCTTTGATTTCCGCCGCGGTTTCGTAGCGCGGCCCCTCGCAAACCGCGACAGCGCCGCCGTTTACGCATTTAATTTTTAGTTCCGCAGCGGCCTTTAAGATATTATTTCTTGCCGCCTCGCAAAAAGGATTTGTCATATCGGTATGAACTACTCCGTCTTTTCCGCCTTCAAAAAAAGTTGACTGCCGTGATTTGGTGAAATCTATAAACTGATCAACGATAACAAAATCGCCAACTTTAATTGACTTACTGATTGCGCCCACGGCATTGATAGCTAAAATCTTATTAATACCGATTTTTTTAAGCGCGAAAATATTAGACCGGTAATTGATAAGATGAGGCGGAATAGAATGGCCCTTGCCATGCCTATTTAAAAAAGCAATTTTTATCCCTTTGTAATCGCCGGCATAAACTGCCACAGCTTTTTTATCATAGGGTGTTTTAATCAGTTTTTTCTTTAGCGGCAAGCCGAGACTATAAACACCGCTCCCACCGATAATTCCTAATTTTATATTATCCATTATTTTAAGCGCAATAAACCGACCAGTCCTTTTTGACCCTTTTGAGCGCCAAAAAGAATAGTTCCAAGCTTTTCCCCCAAGACAAGCCACAGCGGATAAACAGCGAAAAGGAATCCCGAAATAAAACCTGTTATTACGGATGGATTTTCAAAATTAAAATGGAAAATACCAGAATTTATCATCCAATCACGACCAGATTGCGCTCCAACCATATAAGGAATCCAGCCGAAAATAGGCAAATTAAAATACAACCCTATTCCAACGCCCCAGAATAACGCTGTTGTTAAAATATTTAAAACAACTAATAATTTTTTTCTTGAATAAACTCTCCCGCCTTTCCAAATAAAATCTCGGCCATTTCTCGCTCCGAAATTTTTTTCCTTATCATTAATTACCAATTTGTCATCATTTTGATTTTTTGGAAAGGTGGGAGGGTAAAAATTCTCAGCCGTTCTGGCCATCATATAAGCAATTAAAATACCGGCGGCGACAAGCAAAAATGGATCTATCAACAAGCTGTCAACGAAAGCCATCCCGCATATTGCTGCGCCGACCGTAAATTTTGTTTTGGTCATATCAAGTTATTTTCTTTTAACCAATTTATTGTTTCCGGCATTCCGACCGTGAAATCCGGATAATTAAATTTAAAACCGAGATTTTTAAGTTTGGCGTTGCTAAACCGATAATCGTTATAACCATAAGCCAGCTCGTCGGCGTCAAAAGGCATTCTTCTTGGAAAAGCTGCTTTTGATTTCTTCCGCCAGAAAACGGCGAGGTTTTTTAGCATTATTTTTACCAGCCAAACCGGCAGAGGCAGCCCAACCATTTCTTGTCTGATCCCGAAAATTTCAGCGATATAGCCAAAAACCCGTTCGTGCGTGTACCACGTATCATCGCAAACCTGATAAATTTCGCCGGCAGTATTTTCACGCTCTGCCAAAAACAAGGCGGCGCGGCAGACATCTTTGACGTGGACAAATGGCAGATGAAGCTTGCTGTTATTAAGATAAAAAAGCACGTATCCCTTACCGATAACGATCGGTATAGAGACTATACCGTACTCGCTACGCGGTCCATAAATAGGACAAGGTCTGATAATCGTATAATCAATTTTATTTTTTTCGCAAAAATCAACGACTAATTTTTCCTGCTCCCATTTAGTAATCTGATAAGGATTTTTAGGATTTACGGGGTGGCTTTCGGTAATAGGCGTAAATTTTGGCAGAGGATCGCCGTAAATATCAATCGTGCTCCAATGCACAAATCTTTTGACGCCGGAGTTTTTGGCAGCTTCTAATAAATTTTTTGTTCCTTCAACATTTACTCTGCGCATTTCTTCTAAACCCGGCAGATAATCAAAAATAGCCGCTGTATTAAAAACAATATCTATCCCGTCTAAAACCTTCGGCCAGTCTTTTGGCTGCGTCAAATCAGCCGGCATAAATTCCATATTAAGATTTTTTATGTATTTTTTATCCGAGCTCTCACGGCAAGTTCCGCGGACATCGTAGCCGTTTTCCAAAAGCAGTTCCGCCATATACGAACCGCAGAAACCGCAGGCGCCTGTTATTAAAGCTTTTTTATATTTTTTTTCCGGCATTTTAGCTTAAATTTAAGTTATATTAATTATAACGCAGTCAGCGAAAAATGATGATAACGTGACGCTAACAACTTGACAAATATTTATTAATAAAACATAATACAAGTAGTTATTTAAAATCTGTGTTTTCAAAAAATGGAGGTAAAAAATGAGCAATAGGAAAAAAATTGGGATTATGGTTATAACCGCAATCTGGAGCGCCGTTATAATGGCGGTTATTTTAGGGATAACTTCCCACTACAGGCCGATTTCCGATTACGCCGCCGGCTTTTCTCCCTGGTGGAATATTCTAATTCTTCCGGTTTATCTGGATTTAATCTTAATAATGCCTTTCTTCTCAAGACAGATAGACGATAGACTATTTAAATATGGCGATCTGTCTATGTACGGAGAGATGGCTGAGATCGTATTCTTCTTCGCGATGATCGCCATGCCATTCTTCGCGCTCTATGTGTCGCCGCCAGTTACTGGACTTGGACCGATATTAATGACTGCAATTATAGGTGCGATTGCTGAAGCTATTACAGTATCCCTCTTTATAATAATTGGTCACTCGCTCTTGAAAATACTCGGCTGGGCAGTCAAACAAATATACAATTTTCATGTATGGCTGTTAAACGATGGCGGCGCCAGAAAAAAGTCTCCTTAAGCAAAAAACTACAGGGACTCGGAAAAATCCGGGTCCTTTTTTTATTAATCAGTGCCTCTTGACAAATTATTTGGATTTGGTATTATTTATTTAGCGCATTAAAGTTTAATTTATTCTCATAAAGAAGGCGGGCGCGCGCTTTAATGCGCAGCTAATATATTATAACCGCGCAACCCTCTTCTTCACTTCTCCTCCTTTAGCCCCCTCATCCAGAGGGGGTGTTTTATTTTTTAAACTCCGGGAGAATTACGCTAAAAGTCTGGCTAAATTTTTGTCTTTCTTGAACTTCTAACGGGATAAATAAGTTTGCCGTTTTTAACGCGGGCGAAAGGGGTGATTTTGTGTTTATTTAGTATAGCGGCAACAGCCACAAAAATTCAGCGGGGTTAAAAAGCGCTCCGTTGTTGGAGCGCCATTATATTTACACGCCAAGTTTATCAAAAAAACTAACAATACTATCATTATAAGAACATATCTCAATATGAGAACCCTTGTTGTTGAAATTATAAATTGAGATTTTATCAATTCGCCAATCTCCCGACTCAACTAGAAAAGAAGGGTATTCCGGAGAACCATTAAGGTAGGCTTCTGTCCTTTTTAGTTCTTCAAGTTTACCATAAAGATTTCCGTAGAAATACATCTCCAAAATAATTTTGCTTTTATCAGAATTCCAACTCCACTGAAAATGGACGAATTTTGACATACTTAAACGACAGCCGCGGTTAGCATCTATTATGCCAGCAAGCTTAACCGGATAAATCTTTCCCTTAAAAACATCTTTGAACATATTTTCTTCCTTGTGAATTATTTCTGTGTTTGCATCCATCACTATATCAAATATCTTGGGTGTTGGTGGAATCAATTTGTGCTCCAGAAGTTTTGAAATAACTTTCTTAAACGCTTTGTCAATATTATTAACGTTAATATACATAGCGTCATTTTCCTCCTATTGAGTTTTAAATTACTGAATAAACTATAGCCGATTATAAAGTTTTTTCAAGAAATCGCGGGGTAAATGATCTTTCCTTTTTTAGTCCGCGCAAAGGAAGTGATTTTGTGCTTATAAAAATTTTTTGGCGACATAATATGAAATATCTCCCACTTATTTTTAGTTAAAGCGTCGGCTATCAGCGAACGATGGCAGCGCCAGGGCAAAGCTTCGGCGCACATTATGGCTGTTATTTTTTTTCCGGCTATCTTTTTTAATTTTTTTAAGCCTGATTCAAAACCGGCAGTTTGCATGTAATCAGCGTAGCCACGAAACGACTTATTTTTCCAGCCTATATTAACCGAATTTTTAAGCGAATGCCTCAATCCGCCCAATTCTTTTATTCTCTTATAAGTTATAGCTGCCTTTTTAAGCCGATACCTAAGCATCGCTTCGTTGAACTGCGGATTATGACGCGATCTTGGTATAGTTCTGACGTCAACTAGCTCCTTGACACCGTAATTGATGAGCATATTTAAAAATTCCTTCATTGTTCTCGTGGAGTGGCCGATGGTATAAATAATTCTATTATTTGACCTCATAATTTTCTTTCGGAAGAAATTAAAGATGGATTAATTTTTATAACAATGTCTCGAAATTGTTTTACTAAAATTTCCGCTCCTTTTTCATCAACGATAGCAACGGCTCGTTGATATTCGAGAGGCTTTGGATTTATGAAATCTTTTAATTTTTGTTTTCCAAATAATTCTGACAAAACAATTTCGAGAACAGCATAAACAATTATATGATGTTTAGTTAAGATTGCTTCGTCTTTGTATTCCTCTCTTATTGTTTGCCAATACTTTCTAATATTAGCATTGTTTTCCACGTCGCCAACAAAACGATGAATGACTTCGTGTATTGCCGTCTCAATAAATTCATTATCGGAAAACTTTTTGCCGTCTATGCCAACAATTGGCATAATAAGCGGTTTAGACATCGCATCTAACCCCGCACCAAAAATATACATTTCCAAATCTCTCGGAATATTTACACCGATTGTCTTTATTAAGAGTTTAAAAACCTTGTCGTTATTATTTATTTCGCTCCAAATTTTTCTCCACTCGCTAATAGTATTTTTAACTTCTTCAATAGAAGGATAGCCTCCAAGGTTTTTACGGGCAAAAAGTTCTCTCCTCTCTCTATCGAGAGGGTAGGAGTATATCAAATGTAGCTTAGGTATGTTCATGGTTACTTTACTAACTCATCTTATTTGACCTCATAAATTAAATTATATCACTTTATCAACAAAAATCCCTGCTTTCGCGGGGAACTTTGTTTTTTAAGCGTGTTTGGACAAGTGTTTCCAGAGATCCTGAGCTTTTTTGGACAGCGCCTTCCTTTCAGGTTCTGACATTTTTTTAGCCTTGGCGTAGTTTTCCGACGCCTGCTTGATAAAAATCTTAAAATCCTTTTCGCCAACTTCACGCATTTTTTTCAGCTTAGGCGCCACTTCAGCGTAAAATTTGGCGTATTTTTTCCTGGCGTCTTTTTGGAATTTCTTGCCTTCCTCGGGAGCCATCATCAAACCGGCCGCCACTCCCAGGGCCGCGCCGATAAGCGCTCCTTTTAAAAATCTTTTTGCCATTTTATTTATTAGACGATTTATGACGACCTTTCGCTGACATTTTTCTTAAAAAAAGCGACAATAGCGGCAGGGCAACTATCTTGCCTATCAATGACTCAAGGTTTTCTTTAATCTCGCCCGAAGCGCTTTCAAGGTTTTCGGAAATTTTCCTGATATTCTTTTCTATGCGGATAAAATTATAAAGCAAAGCCAAAATTAAAATGCTGAAAATTATAATCGCCAATGAAAAAACGAGGTAGAAAATTATCTGAACGATAGTTAACAATTCCATATAAATATTATAACAAAAAACAATAATTAAGTAAGTAAAAAATGCCGAGAGGAGCTAAAGGGCAGAATTTTAGGGCTACCTAACTGATTCCAGCGGTTTTTATGCGCCTAATTATATGAATCAGAAAATTATTTATTAAATACTATTTAAAAATTTATCTAACACCTCTTCTGCAGATTGGATGAATAATTGATGAGCCTTATCTGCTGGGACATATTTCTTAATGAATCCCGCCAATTCTTTTTCGTTAGTTGGTTTGTGTTCATATAATTCTTTCTTGTTATTTTCTGGAATTTCGGCATCAATTCGCCTCATAAAATTCAATGTTATCGCCTCCCCCAGCTCCTTCAAAACCTTCTCTGCTTCGGATTCGTTTAGGGCGGAAGCCATAATAACGCTCTTAAATTCACTGGTAATATCCTGCATTATGATATTTATTTTTTATTAAACTAATTTTCGATCGTTTTTGGCGAACCCGCTGCTTCGCCGCAGTTATAACGGAACGAAACGTCTTGATTGAGTTTCTTTCCACAATTGAGGCAATAACGGGTATTTTGTTCTTTGCTCGTTTTGTCTATAATTTCTTCTTTCTTGATTTTTAATAATTTAAGTATTTTTTCGCTACGGATCCATCCACCCACTTCAAGCGCGGTAAAAATAGCTAGAGGCACACTGCTAGCCAATAACCCGGATCCGCTTCCGCCACTGGCGTATTCAGCCGCAGAACCCAGCATTACCATAGACATTCCAAATATTCCAATTGTGCTAGCTGCTTGAAACCATTTGGAGTCTTTTGCCTCGCTTTTTTCTTGAGCCAAAATACTTTCTGCCGATTCCAAAATAGCTGACGCGACCTCTTTTTTATCTTTAGTCTCCTGTTGCGGTTTGGATTCGTTTTTAAATCTCTCAAACATTGTGATTTTTATATTATAATACAAATATCGTACTAAAGTCAACTCTCCGAACCTAATGAGCTAATTTATCCCCCCACCATTCTAAAACACCCGTAGCCTGCTGCGGGAATGAATAGATGTCGTTATGAAAATTTTCCTCGCGATGGTTTAGCGCTCTGCGGGAAGGTGGGAGGATTTATTTCTTCTCTCTTTAATATCAAAACCGGATAGATGCTTAAAAGAGCGAAAAGCAAACTCAAAATAAGAGGCCCCAGCAAAAATCCCATCGGTCCATATACAACCAAACCCCCTAAAACGCTTAAAAGAATAAGAAAAGGATGAACGTTAGCCTTACGTTTTATAATATTGGGCCTTAATAAATTATCCGTTCCTCCGCCGACTATGATTGTCCATAAAATTATGCCGGCAGCCGGAAATAGATGGCCCAAAAGAAGCAAATAAGCAGCCGCGGGTACAGCCACAATAAGCGTTCCGACTATCGGAATAAGAGCCACAATAACGCCAACCGCTCCCCATAAAACCGGCTGAGGGATTCCAAAAATAAAAAAACCAAATCCCAAAATAACTCCCTGGATTATTGACATAATAAGGGATCCCCTGATAACCGAGCCGGCCATTAAATGAAGCTTATTAAATATCTCTTCCGCTTCCTTCTGGCGCAGAGGGATAATCTTAATCAATGATTGCTTAAGCAATCCGCCGTCTTTTAATAAATAATAAAAAGCAAAGAGGCTCAAGAAAAAAGTAAAAAAAGCGCTGGTTAGTCCCGATAATATAACTCCTATATTTTGGACGATCCAAGCGGTGATTCCTTTTGTATATCCGTTAAAATCAAAATAAAAATTAGGAATAAATTTTTGGATATTCTTTTGAATGTCAGCGAACGCATTCCCAAACGCCATGCCATTTGAGTTTAAACCTGAAATATAAATCTGCTTGGCTTCGGCGAATATCTGAAATCCAAAGACCACCAACGGAACGAAAACAACAACACAGACCAAGATAATTGTAATAATAGCGGAAAGAAATTTAAATCCTCTGAAAAATTTTAAAAGACTTGCGTAAACAGGCCAAAAAATAATTAAAAATGTGAGAGCTAAAATAATCGCGTTTAAAAAAGGAAGATAAATAAAAAATAATGCCACTACCGACAACGAAAGGAAAAATATAAAAAACCACGTTTCCAGTTTATTTGAATCCATATTTTAATTTTAACCCGGCGCCGAGCGCGCTACAAGACTATAACAAATCAACCATTCCCTTGCCGGCGGGATTTTTTCCTTTCGTTCTCAGTGAGAAGCATTTTTCTTATTCTGACGCTTTTCGGCGTCGCTTCAACCAGTTCGTCATCGCCAATATAATCAAGCGCGTCCTCCAGCGAAAGCTTCAGCGGCACTTCAAGTTTGGCGCCCAGTCCTTCGTTTTTGGCGCGAAAGTTAGTTAGTTCCCGGGTGCGGCAAACATTAACATAAACATCGCCGCTCTTCGCATTTTGACCGACGACCATCCCTTCGTAAACCGGCACTCCGGCGTCCAAAAAAAGCTTTCCCCGCTCTTGCGCGAACACCAAACCGTAATTATTTGTTAAGCCCGTCTCGGTGGAAACAACTGACCCGTGAGCTTCAGAGCGCAAATCGCCTTTATATTCTTCGTAGCCCAAAAATAGACTATTCATAATTCCCGTCCCTTTGGTATTGGTTAAAAATTCATTCCTTATCCCGATAAGACCTCTGGTCGGAACGGCAAAATCCATAAAATTTATTCCCCTGTCAACGCGCATATCTTTCATAACGCCCAAGCGCTTGCCCATCATTTCAATAACAACGCCGGCATAAGCCTCGGGAACTTCAATTGAAACCAATTCAATCGGCTCTAATTTTTTACCGTCAACTTCTTTAAAAATAACCTGCGGCTTAGAAACTTCTAATTCGTAACCTTCGCGGCGCATTTTTTCAACCAATATCGCCAAATGAAGTTCGCCCCGGCCGGAAACCGTCCAATGATCGGATAAATTAGTCGGCGCAACCGACAAGGCTACATCTGTTTCTAATTCATGATAAAGTCTTTCTTTTAAATTTCGCGACGTAGTATATTGTCCTTCTTTGCCGACAAAAGGCGAGGTATTAACGCCGAAAGTCATTTTAATGGTCGGCTCATCTATATGGATAAGCGGTAAAGCAATAGGATTTTCAATATCTGCGATTGTTTCTCCTATTGAAACATCGGCGATACCCGCCACCGCCACTATGTCGCCCGCCTCCGCTTCACTAACATCTATCCGGTTCAAGCCGTCAAACAGCATTACGGCGCTGATTTGAGATTTTTTGACCTCGCCCTTGCGGTTGATGTGCGCAACCGTCATCCCTTTTTTAATCGTTCCGGAGTAAAGCCGGCCGATAGCGATTTTGCCTTTATAATTATCATAAGCTAAATTGACGGTCAAAAGCTGCAGAGGCGCGCCCTCGTTAACTTTTGGCGCCGGTATATATTTTATAATTTCCTCAAAAATAGGCTGAACGTTGGTCATTGAACTTAAATCCGGATTAAGTCCGGCTTTTCCGGAAATGGCCGAGGCGTAAATGACGGGGAATTCTATTTGCTTTTCATTGGCTCCTAATTCTATAAAAAGGTCGTACGCGGCACTGAGCGCGAATTCCGGTCGGGCATCCGGCTTATCTATTTTATTAATAACAACAATTATTTTATGGCCAGCCTCAATCGCTTTCTTTAAAACAAATTTTGTCTGCGGCATTGGACCCTCTTTGGCGTCAATCAAAAGAAGCGCGCCGTCAACCATCCGCATAATACGTTCCACCTCGCCGCCGAAATCGGCATGACCCGGAGTGTCAACAATATTTATTTTGATATTTTTATATTTAATAGAAGCGTTTTTGGAAAAAATAGTAATCCCGCGCTCTCTTTCAAGCTCATTGGAATCCATTATCAATTCTTTGGCGCCGTCAGCCTTTAGCTTAAAGTTTTCCGATTGCTTCAGCAAAGCATCCACGAGCGTCGTTTTGCCGTGGTCAACATGTGCTATTATCGCTATATTTCTTAGTTCCATAACAATGGGAATATTATATAATAAAAAATAAATCATTTCAACTTGAATAATTTTGAAAAAAATTTATATTTAAAAAAGTAAATTTATGCCACAAAAAGGAGAAAAAATGAAATTATTTATAGTCTTTGAAGGAGGCGAAGGATCGGGCAAAACCATCCAAAGTCAGATGCTCGCCGATTACCTGAAAGGAAAAGGTTTGGGCGTTTTTCTGACAAAAGAACCTGGTGGCGACGCGTCCGTCTGCCGGGACATCAGAACCACCCTGCTCAACCCCGATTATAAAATTTCTTCCAAAGCAGAGCTTTTGCTTTTTGCCGCCGATAGAGCCCAGCATGTTGATAACGTTATCGCTCCCGAGCTTGAAAAAGGAAACATTGTAATCTGCGATCGCTTTGACGCAAGTACCTACGCTTACCAAGTTTGCGCAAGAGGCGTCCCCGAAAAAGACTTTAAAACTCTCAATAATTTTGCCAAAGGAAAAATCCTGCCCGATTTCACTTTTTGGCTTGATGTTGATCCGGCTGTCGGCCTGCGACGCAATGCCAACATCGGAAAAAGAGACCGCCTTGAGAAAGAAGATGTTTCGTTCCACCAAAAAGTCCGCGCAGGATATAAAGAATATTTCAAAAAAATAACTAAAAATAAGCACGCTAAAATTGACGCCTCTAAATCAATTGAAGAAATCCATCGGGAAATTATCCGGATTTTTGAAGAAAAATTAAGGTAAAAAATACAAATCCCATACTTTAAGTATGGGATAATTTTTTATCGCTTTATATTATGGATAAAAATAAACTAAGAAATTTAATATTGAGCTGGTCAATCGCTTTCGTTGTAATTTGGTTCGGAGTAAACGAAATTCATTCGCCGCAAGACTGGGTTGTTTACGCGCCAAGTTTTTTAGGAACAGGAAGATTGGCTGATAATTTAGTGCTCTTCCACGGTTTATTGCTTTGCGTTTCTGGCGCTGCTTTAGTTTTTAATTTTTATAGAAGGATGGCTGCCTTAATTATCTTTTTGATGATTTTGGAAATTTCCGCTACTTTTATTTTTCAAACCGGCGTTTCCGACGTCGTCGTAAGGGATATCGGTGTCGCCGGCGCCGCCCTTTCGCTGGTTTTTTAAAAAAATCCCCCGGTTTGCGCCGGGGGACGGATTTAATTTTAAGTAGTTAAGAAGAAACTCCGTAGGTGCCGTTCTTCCAAAGGTAAGGAACAACAGCGCCAGTTGACGGCGGAGCGTAACCTTTTTTAGCGCCGTAAGTATTGAAATACTCATAGAAAGCTGGCGCTATGATTACATAAACCAGATGTTTAGCAACGGTCATTTGTTCTCCCTCAACTTTAAGATTAAAGGAGTTCTGGGGGCTCTGATCAGAAGAATGAACATGACCCATTATGATAAAATGAGCGTTTTTGATGAACTGCAGCGGTTTAGACGCCGCATTAATCTTTGATCCCGGGGTTGTTGCGCCGCTAGCTCCGTGTTGGACAAAAAAGTTGAACTTGTGCCCTTCGTACTCAATGGTGGCGCTGATAGGAAATTGCGAATACCTGTCTTCAACATTCGTCTTCAGCGATCTTAACACCCACTCCAAAGGGTCAATATTTGATCTTTTAATGGGCCGCTCCTCATGATTACCCGGAAGAGCCCATAAAATTTTTTCCTCGATAGGTTTAAGATGTTCTCGCAAATAAAGCATCTGCTCTGTTGGCGACATAGTCTGCTCAAAGACGCCCGAAGGAGAATCCGGCAAAGCCATCTCCACCGTGTCTCCATTCACGCAACAAAGCACCGGCTCTTCGGATATGTACTTAATAAACGAAATGAATTTTTCCTCTTTGAAGCCTTTGGCTCCGATATGGATATCGCTGAGAGGAATAATTTTTAGTTCGCCGTTAGTTTTAAGAGACGGCAAAACTTTGATGTAAATAAACGACTGATTAGGAAAAAATACATATTCAAAATACTTTGTCTTTCCTTTGATCGGTTCCTTCATATTATTACCTCCTCTTCCTTCTTTAGGGTTCCGGAATAAACATGGATATCGCCTGTCTTTCCGTAAAACGCTATATTGATCTGCCCCTCAAACGGCGGCGGATTTCCTCTGACGGCGTCATCGCTGCCGAAGTATTTCTTAAACGTTGGGAGAGATATAAGATAAACTTTTTTTATGTCTAACCCCTGCCCATCCGTACGAAAACTGATTATCTCCGGCTTTTCAATGTGAGAGGCCTTAAGATTCGCCATGCTATAGACGTCGGCATCAAACGAAGAGATGAGACGATATACCGCATTTACCTTTGCTCCCGTTATAATCGCATTACTCTTTCCGTGAATAGCGAAAAGTTTCATTACGTGAGGAATACCATCAAACTTTATCGCTATATGCGCCTGGTCAAGAAAATGAGTTATGCTACCATTGAACATTGAGGCTAAGGGATCGAATCCGCCTTTTGGAAGCTTCTTAGACGGCTTGAGTTTTCTGAATTTTTCTTCATTCGGGCCGCTGACCGTGAATAATATTTTGTTGAACATCGGCTCAAAAAGCTTTTCCAGATCTTCAACTTTTTTTCCAAGATCGCTGGCGGCGATTTTGCTGGAGAATATATTCCCCGACAAATAACAGAAAACGTGCTCGTCTCTGCTAATCCATCTGACTATCTTTTTTAATCTTTCCGTGTCGCATAATGCTTCTCCCCAAAAGACATCGGCTATCGGCACTATTCTGATTTTTTCCCAATCTTTAGGATAAAAAACTATGAGTCTTCCGGGCACGAAGAAATTTCCATTATCGTCATAAGCTTCAAGCGTTTTAAATGATCTATTTTTGATGGCCGCCTCGGTATCAAAAGGGATAACTTTTTCAAAATGTATTTTCCCGCCAGAGCGAAGCATCTTATAGCCCGCACTTTTCGCTTCATCCATCATCCCTATAATTACTTTCGTTTTGCCAAATTCTTTCCTCAACTCTTCTTTCGTCTTCGGCGCAGAAACAAATTCAAGGAATCTTTTCAGTTCGTCTTTCTTTTCGTCCTTATTTTTCTTCACTTTTTTCTCCTTTTTAAACTTTCAATTTCCTACCTAAATATTGAGGTAGAAATAAAAATAAGTCAATGATTTTCAAGAATTTATTGACAAACTTAAAAATTTCTTGCTATACTTTTTTTAGAAGTTTTAAAATCAAAAAGGAGAAAATATGCCGAAAAAAATCTACATTATTTGCTCGGTCAGGAATATAACCGAGAAAGAAAAAGACGATGTTTTAAATTATGTCCATTCTCTTGAAAAAGACGGCTGCGTCGTAAGGTGTCCGTTCCGCGACACCAACCAGCAAGACGAAATCGGTCTCAGAATAGTTAAAGAACACGAGGGCGACATTATTTGGGCCGACGAAGTGCATGTCTGGTGGAATAAATCCTCCCAGGGATCATTATGGGACGTCGCGCAAACCAGAATGGCAATGATATTTATGCCGGGAAAATTATTTAAGATAGTAAATCTTCATCAGGCAAATATTGATGATACCAAGAGCTATAACAATGTCGTTATAGCAACTCACTTCGGATTGGATGAAAAGAGCACTCTTAACGATTTAAAAAACGAATTAAAAGATAATAAATAGCGGGCCGCCTACGCCCGCTCCATTCCCGCGCTTGAAGCGCGGGATTTATTTTGTTTTTATTTCCTGGCCGTCCCAGTAAAAATTCGGAGATAAAACAATAACATGAGCCGAACTTCTGGCGCTTTTAAGCCAGTCATTTAAATTTTGATTTTTTAAAAATAACCGGCCCGTCATAATATCTTGTTCGGCTTCAGGCACAAAAACTTCCTGCCTGAAAGTCGGATAATCAACGCCGTATATTTGCGTTACTTCATTTTCAAAATTTTGATTTTCATTGAGATCCTTAAGTTTGTTGTTCAGGACCAAATCAAAATTACTTCCCAATTCTTTCTTTAATTCATTTTCAATCAAAACGTTATCAATTAACTGACTAAAAATGGACGCCTGAAAATCAGCGGCATTAAAAGTTGATGTTGAATTATAGAGTTTCGTGTATTTTTGGTAATAATTGTAGGCGGCCGCATAATTGATCCTGAAAGAGTGGTCTGTGATTATGCCGCCGTTAACGATCGCCACAGGATAATAACCGGCGCTTATTAAAACGATAACAATAAAAACAACGAATAAGGCGATGATGATAATTTTTAAATTTTTTGAAAGCTTAATTGATTTCATTTTTATTTTATAAAAATATATTCGGCTATCAGTGAGGAACAACGATTATCATTTTTTCTCCGGGGGAATGATAATTAAACCTGCCTTTTATTTCTTTTTCCAGATTCGCCGGATTTAAATAATATTCAAGGTCTGATTGTAAATTAGCGAGATCTTTTTGGGAACTGCTTAATCCCGACTGGAGATTGGCCAACTGGGCGGCAGCGTCGTTTTTCCTGAACCAAAAAGAAACCAGCTGAAAACTTAAGAACAAAAAAAGGATTATTAAAATTGCCGGCACTAATACTTTCACAACTTAAGAATAATGAAATTAACAATAAAAAACAATAAACACGCCACAAAAAACACAATAACCCAATATATAAATGCAAAATAATAAATATTTATCCGTCGTAATTATAAAAAATAACCGCAAAGATTAAAAAACCGCTTCCTCACAAAGCGGTCTTTTAATTTATTCTCTTGCTTTTCCACGAAATGAAAAAGCGGAAGAATTTATGAACTTATTATACTAAACCTATTTTAATCTTTCCACTTATATCCGCCAGCTGGCGGACAAGTTCGCTCGGTTTAATCCCGAAAAATATATTTTCGGTTTCTCCCGCGCTGCCTGTTCTAGCCTTCAATGTGCTCCTTGAATTTGCTTATCAAGTGAGCCGCATACTCTCTGCCGCCAAGACCGAAAGCCAAACCTCCGGCCAAGGCAATCATCGCCACAAACGCCGTAACAACGGCATTAACGATTGAAGTGGCGACGTCTAGCTGCGTTAAGGCAGCAAAGAAGCCAAAGACTATAAAGGCATACCAGGTAACTGTTGCTAAGAAATTAGCTCCGTGCAGTTTTGAGCTCATCACGGAAGCCTTAACGGCTTTCCTGGTGAAGTTGCCGGCGACTAAAGCAGCCAGCATGATTAAAACGGCCATAATGACGTTAGGAATATACATCAAAACGTCGCGGATAAAGGCTGAAAGAGAGTAAAACCCTAAGATGTCCGAAGCAGCCAAAAGGAAAGCGATAACAATAAACCAGTAAACAAGCCTGCCAAGGAATCTAGAGCCACGCAGTTTTAAGCCCGCCCTCTGGAAATAAGGCTCTAAGCCGATTTTAGCCAGGAAGGAGTCAAGCTTAATAACATCAAAAACCTTTTCAACCAAAGCTCCTAATCCGGCAGCTACGATTAGGCCGATAATAAGAACTATTAAGGCGCCAATCAAAGCTGGTAAGAAGCCAACTAGAGTAATCCAAAGGCCCTGCAAAGAACTAACAACTACGTCTGTCCAAGATTGAATAACCATTTATTAGTTTTTAATTTTATCGACCTTTACCACGTTAAATCTTAAATTTACAACTCTTAACCGATTGAACGAATTGATGTTAAGCGGTTGCTTTTAAGGAATCTAATGAGGCTTATATTAATTTTAACAAATTTTAGATACGCCGCCCCGTTGTTGATGTGGATAACTTTTTCGCTGTTTGACAGTAAAAATAAGCATTCCGGCCCTTTGGCGGCTGGGAAGCGAATAAGATTAAACTTGGCTTATTAAAATAACGCCCAAAGCGATGATTAAAGCGGCGAACCCCTTTTGAGCAAGACTTTTGACTGACAAGTCCTCTTTAGCCAAAGAAGGAAAAAATATCGTAAGAAAAATTCCAAAAACAAACACAAAAAGCGTCGTTGTGCTGCTTATCGCCTGAACCAGGCTTAGCGGCGCCAAAATTATCGCGTAACGAACACCTAAGCTCCCCCCTAAATTAATCAATTCATTGGCACCATTCACTCCTAAAACGGCTGACGTGTTAGATTTAAGCATTTTAATGAATTGGCGAAAATACGACGGAATAGCAAGAATAAATACCCCGAAAACGGCCTCGCCGACGTAAGTCCAGAAAGTCGTATTCCAAAAATCGTCCCGAATAGCGAAAAATTTAAAAATAACCGAGCTTAAAGCCAAAACAAAGGCGCAAGAAAGCATCAAAATTATTAGTCTCCACCTGATTCTTTTGAGCTGGCCGCCAAAGCGCACCGAAAGCAAAACCGCGCCGCCGACTATCAATAGACCGCCGAAAATTTGAATCCGTGAAAGAGTTTCGCCAAGAACGATATAAGCTAAAGCGTAAGCGAATAAAGGCGCGGCCTGATAAAAAGGAGCGACAGCCGAAGCTTCCTCGGTCTGTAAAGCCTGAAGATAAAAAAGAATCGCGGCCATATAGAGAATTCCCGAAAGGGCCATCACCAAGATGCTGGAAAAAGGCAAGTTTAGAACTTGCGGTTTAAACCACCAGATAAAAGGCAGCAGTAAAAGACCGATAATGGCCGTAAACACCATCAAAACGGCAACGCTGCCGTATTTAAAATATTTCTCAACCAGATATTTATCTATATGGGTTGAGGCGGCCCAAAGAACCGGTCCTGAAAAAGCGAATATAAGCCAAGGCATTTTTTAATTATACTAATCGCCAGTGCCAGGGCTCAAACATTATCCCGCTCTTATTCCGCTTTGGGTAAGACAACTTAAAACCGAACCGGCCGGCGTTTCTAATCAGCCATTTATATTCTTTGGTCTTCTCAAAAAAATCGTTGCTCTTGCCTCTAAGCGCCGCGCTTCTAGCTATAAAATCAATAGCCTGGGCCTTGGGATCGCCGTGCTCGCTGTAATAAGGAAAAGCCACTCTTTTGGCGGTCCGTTTAAAATTAAAATTATTTAAATTCAAATAATAAAGGAATATGATTGCTTGGTAAGCCGGGGAACGATAGGCGGAAGCAATCAACAGTTCACCTCCTGTTTCTTTTTTTATCGCGGCGTTTAGTTTTTGATAAGTCTTATAAGTTGTCCGCAAAAGATACTGACTGGAAATAATTTTTATTTTCCCGCCAAATTTATATTTTTGATTTTTTATTAAAACGAGGCCGTGAGGAATTTTAGATTTTCCCAAATATTTTCCTTTAAATCCAAATTTTCTTGGATTGATTTTTAAAAATGTTTTTAGGAAATATCTTTCGTCTTTATTTAAATAACCATATAAATCCGAAAAACTTATAATTCTTAGATTTTTAATCCTCGGCTTTTTATAAAAAGTTTTATTAAGTATAGAAGCAATAATAATTTTTTCCGAGAAACCCATAATCAGAATAAAAAATGATATTTATATGCGCCTGACAGCCTGCCTGCGCAGGCAGGGATTTGCCCGCGACTTAAATGCTTGCCGTCGCTCGCATTTAGTCTGTACACCAGCTCATAAAAATTTTCTTGTAAAAATTTTTACTCCGCCGTTTCCCCCAGAGGGGGATCTGCCTTTGGCAGACAAATCCTAATTATGCGCCCGGCAGGATTTGAACCCGCAACCTCTTGGTTCGAAGCCAAGCGCTCTATCCAGTTGAGCTACAGGCGCTAAAATAAAGTTTTTCTCCCTTAGATAGAGTATAATTATTAGTGAAGAAGAAATAAAGGCTGAAAGCATTTATTTCTTATGAACGACGTAATTATATTTGCGGAGCAAACTCAATTAAATAATGAAATTCAATATACCCCAAGAGGTTGTCGGCGCTATAAAAAAAATAGAAGACAGCGGATTTAAAGCCTATCTGGTTGGCGGCTGCGTCCGCGACCTGCTCTTCAGCGCCGAAGGAGATTCGCCAACCGAACCAAAAGACTGGGACATCGCCACAAGCGCAAAGCCGGAAGAGATTCAAAGAATATTTCCCGACAGCGTTTATGAGAATAATTTCGGCACCGTGGGCGTTAAAACAAGATCGGAAAGTCCTAAATTAAAAATCTTGGAGATAACAACCTTCCGGCTGGAAGGAAAGTACACCGACAAGCGCCATCCGGATGAAATAAAATTTGCCGAGACAATAGAAGAAGATTTAGCGCGCCGCGATTTTACCATTAACGCAATGGCGCTTCAAAAAACCGGCTCTAAAAATGATGAAAAAGACTGGAAAATTATTGACCCTTTTGACGGACAAAAAGATCTGAAAAATAAACTTATCAGAGCCGTCGGCGATCCGGAAGCAAGATTTAACGAAGACGCGCTCCGCCTGATGCGCGCCGTCAGATTTGCCGTCCAACTTAATTCAAATTCAAAAAAAACAAAAGAGTCCTGGCAGATAGAGATGGAAACCCGCCGCGCAATAGAAGAAAACGCCAAAAATCTCGGAATGATTGCCGCCGAAAGAATCCGTGATGAACTTATAAAAATTTTAATATGCCGCAAGGCTAAAGAAGGAATAGACTTGCTTGAAGAGCTGAATCTTCTTCAGTATGTTCTGCCTGAATTGCGGGCTGGCCTGGGAGTCGGGCAAAATAAGCATCATATTTTTACCGTTTTTGAGCATAATGTTAACGCCTTGGAATACGCCGCCAGTCAAAATTATTCGCTGGAAATAAGACTTGCATCGCTCCTTCACGATGTCGGCAAACCCCAAACGAAACAAGGAGACGGTCCGGACTCAACTTTTTACAATCATGAAATTGTTGGCGCCAAAATAACGGCGAAGGCTTTAGCCCGCCTGAAATTTCCCAAAGAAATTATTGAAAAAGTCAGCCATCTCGTCCGCTATCACCTTTTTTACTATAATGTCGGCGAAGTAACCGAGGCTGGCGTCAGAAGATTTTTAAGAAGGGTAGGGCCGGAAAATATAGACGACCTTATGAAGGTCAGAGAGGCGGACAGAATTGGCTCTGGCGTTCCCAAAGCTTTTCCCTATAAATTGCGCCATTTGCTTTTTATGATTGAAAAAGTAAAACACGACCCCATTTCTCCGAAAATGCTTGAGATTGACGGCTCTGATGTTATGAAAATTTTAAATATCGGACCCGGACCAAAAGTCGGCCAGATTCTTTCCGTCCTCCTGGAAGAGCTTTTGGACGACCCGTCTAAAAATACCAAAGAAAAGCTGGAGTTAAGAATTAGGGAATTAGGCAAATTAAACAGCGAAGAACTGGAAAGATTATCAGAACGGGCGCGCGGCAAAAAAGATGAATTTGAGAGCGGTATTGAAGAAGAGATGAAGAAAAAATTCTACGTAAAGTAATATGAATTTGGCCGATATTTTAATCGTAGTTTTCGGTTTAGCGTTTTTTGAAATCGTTTCCAGTCTGGATAATTCCGTCGTTAATGCCGATATTTTAAATACCATAGAGCCCCGCTGGCGAAAATGGTTTTTGAGATATGGCCTTATATTTGCAGTTTTCGGAGTCAGAGGACTTTTGCCTCTTTTTATTATTTATTTCTCAAGCCCCGGCTTGGGATTATACCAATCTTTCGCGGCGACTTTCGGCTCCAACGCCGGCGCGAAAGAAATCATCCAAAAACAAACCCCTATTCTTCTGGCGGGCGGAGGAATTTTTCTGCTGTTTTTGTTTTTGCATTGGTTTTTCCTGGAAACCAAGAAATACGTTTTTTTTATTGAGAAAAAAATCCACGAACGATATTATTTTTGGTTTTACGCTTTAGCCGCAATTATTTTACTTTCCGTGGTTTGGCTTACTATAAAAATTAATCCATTAATAGCTTTAGGAGCGGTAGCCGGATCAACCGCTTTTTTCATCGTCAACGGATTCAAATCAAACGCCGAAGGCCAGGAGAAGAAAATAACAGGTGGTAATATAAGTAATTTCAGCAAAGTTTTGTATTTGGAATTAATAGACGCAACTTTTTCGCTTGATGGCGTTTTAGGCGCATTCGCCTTCACTATTTCCGTGCCTTTAATACTAATAGGGAATGGGATCGGAGCAGTCGTCGTCAGATTTTTTACCGTTCGGGGCGCCAAGTTCATCCAAAAATACAGCTATCTAAAAAACGGCGCGATGTATTCAATGGCTCTGCTGGGCATAATTATGATTTTAGAAAGTCTGGGGACACATATTTACGCCTGGCTGGCGCCCTTAACAACATTTATTTTCGTCGGCTTTTTCTTATTGCTTTCTTTTAAAGGATCAAAAGAGCGAATCAATCCCTAATTTATCAGATTTAGGCTGTTAAATTTTTCAGCAGAAATACAATCTTTAATCCCATAATCGCCAACTTTTTCTCTTTCTAAAAAATATAAAAATCCGCCGCATTTCAGCTTTTCACCTATATCTTCGGCCAGCTGCCTGATGTAAGTTCCTCCCGAAGAAGAAACTCTGATAGTTAAAAGCGGATACTTAAAATTTAAAAGTTCGATTTTTTTAATTTCAACTTTTTTTGATCGTTCCGGAACATTTTTGCCCTCGCGGGCAAGCTCATAAAATTTTTTCCCTTCAAATTTAGCCGCCGAGAAAACGGGAATTCTCTGCTCCTGCTCGCCTAAAAAACCTTCTAAAATTTCTTCTGCTTCTTTTCTGGTCGGCTCTTTTGCGCCCGCTTCAGATTTTATTTCCCCTTCTATATCTCCCGTTGAAGACTTCGCTCCCAGCCGGATTCCGGCGACGTAAACTTTTTCCCAGCTTTTTATTTCTTCAAATTTTTTAGTTGCTTCTCCCAGAAGCAGCAAAACAACACCGCAAGCAAAAGGGTCAAGCGTTCCGCCGTGGCCAATTTTACCTTTAAATCCGGTTTCTCTTTTAAAAGTTCTTATCAAATCGTAAGTTGAATAACCGCTTAATCCGACACGGCCTTCTAATTGTTCCGCCTTTAGTTGCGGAAATAAATATTTATCAGTCATTGAAGAAACTTCATCCGCTAAATCCGGAAAAATACTTAAAACCTGAGGTTTTATTGGACGCAGCTTCTTAAAAACAGGCAAAATTTTATCCATTTATAAATTATAGCCGATTATTTGCGTCTTTTTCCTCCTATTTAACTTTATCCCCCATAAACGCTACATCCTAAATACTAAATTATACTCTATTGGCTTTTTTTTATTTTTAGGTTAAGGTAAAAAATAGCAGATTTAAAAACTAAAAAGGAGGAAATATGAAACCGACAATTGTTTTTCTCGCCATAGTATTTTTGTTTAGCGCAAGCCCGCCGGCAAAAAGAATAAATTATATCAAGAAAAATCTCGCCGGCCACGGCTTTTCCAAAAAAGAAATAAATAAAATACTCTCCAGCCGCCATTTGAAGCTTTATCAATACCAGCCAAATCCGCCTAAAGGCAAAAGCAAAAACGAATCAATAGACTGGAATAAGCTCGCCCAAAATATAACGTCTAAAAAATCTGTCCTGGACGGAAGAAAATTTATCCGCAAACACTTAAAAACTTTAATCAGCGCCGAAAATAAATTCGGCGTTCCCAAGGAAGATATCGCCGCCGTCCTGCGGATAGAAACAGATTTCGGGAGATTTTTGGGATCATACGAAGTAGCCAATCTTTTTTATAACCAGATAATGGCCGCCAAAAATTGGCAGAAACCGGCTGATAATTTCGTCGCTCTTTTCGTTTATTGTCGAAACCTCGGCCAAAACTGTTTTTCGGTCAAAGGTTCTTACGCCGGCGCATTCGGATTATGTCAGTTCCTGCCATCTTCGGCGATAAAATACGGCGTCGACGGAAACGGAGACGGCTCAATAAATCTTTTTAACACCGATGACGCGATAATGAGCGCCGCCAATTTCCTCGCAAAAAACGGCTGGAGCAAAAATCCCGCCAAAGCTTTGGGAGTTTATTACGGTAGCGACAGCAATTACCCGGCACTGGTAATAAAATACGCCACTCTTCTCAAACGTTAACCCCGCTTTTTTACGAAAAAGCGGGGTATTTTTATTAACTATCTCTTGTGATAAACTCCGATGCCTGACGACGGAGGTTTAATAATTACATTTGATAAAAAATTTAATTTATATTAGTATCTGAGTAGTTCTAAAAAACCTCAAAAGGAGAAAATAATGATCCGAAATAAAATTTTAAGGATGATTGTTATTGCTTTTGTGATGTTTATAGTAATATCTGTCGTAGACATACTTACCGGCGCAAGGGTTGTTGGCGGCAAATACGCTAATCTACATGACGTAGCCCTTCTAATGCTTGGCTATTATGGATTTTCGTGGGTGTTTAAGAATTAAATAATATACCGCCCGTTCAAACGGGCGGTTTTTTAATATTTATAATAATCTATCGCTAAATAAATATTGCTTTATGGAAATTTTTACAATTAAAACTCAACGTGATTTTATTATGCCGTCAATTAATCCGTATTCCTTTGCTTCCTGGGCAGAAAGGTAAAAATCCCTGTCGGTGTCTTTCTCTATCTTTGTCATCGGCTGACCGGTATGCTTGGCTAAAATAGAATTGATTCTGTCTTTTATTTTAATAATATGCCTGGCTGTAATTTCCATCTCTACCGCCTGACCTTCCACTCCGCCCATTACCTGGTGAAGCAGAATATCAGAATTTGGCAAAGCAAACCGCTTGCCTTTGGCGCCGGCGCCCAAAAGAACCGCTCCCATTGAAGCCGCCATCCCGACACAAATAGTTGAAACCTCAGGCTTAACGTATTGCATCGTGTCGTAAATTGCCAAACCGGCAGTAACCGATCCGCCCGGAGAATTTAAATAAAGCAAAATATCTTTTTTTGGATTCTCGTGCTCTAAAAAAAGGAGTTGGGCGACAATACTGTTGGCAACGTCGTCGGTCACCGGCCCGCCTAAAAAAATTATTCGTTCTTTAAGAAGGCGCGAATAAATATCGTATGCCCTTTCGCCTCCTGTTACTTGTTCAATTACCGTTGGAATAAGATTCATGATTTTATTGTATAGCAAGAATAAAAAAATTCAAACTTAAATTATAAAATAACTAAAAACCGCCCGGATATAAGATCAAGACGGTTTTTACGACTAAAATTGTTTTAGATAAATAACGCTACTAAAGCCAAACTAAGAGTCGCCAAAAGTTTTATCAGGATATGAATTGAAGGTCCAGCGGTATCTTTAAAAGGATCTCCGACCGTGTCGCCGGTAACAGCCGCCTTGTGGGTTTCGGATTTCTTGCCGCCCAAATTTCCAGCTTCAATGAATTTCTTGGCATTGTCCCAGGCGCCGCCGCTGTTGTTCAGGAAGGTCGCCATTAAGATTCCGGCAATAGTGCCCGTAATCATAAGTCCCGCTTCGGCTTCAGCTCGCAAAAACAAGCCAACAAGAATCGGCACAGCAACCGCCAAAACTCCCGGCAAAACCATTTGTTTTAACGCGCCTCGGGTCGTAATATCAACCGCCTGCGAATAATCCGGCCGTTCTTTTCCTTCCATAATTCCAGAGTGTTCCTTAAACTGCCGGCGTACTTCGTTAATAATTGAGTAAGCGGCTTTGGATACAGCTCTGATTGCGAAAGAAGAGAAAACAAAAACTAAAGTTGCGCCGATAAGCGAACCGACGAAAACTTTAACTTGGCTCAAATTAACAGCAGTCAGATGAGCTTCTTCAAGATAGGCCGCGAACAAAAGAAAAGCCGCTAAGGCCGCCGAGCCGACAGCATAGCCTTTGGTTAAAGCTTTGGTTGTGTTTCCCGCCGCGTCTAATTTATCCATCACGTCTCTCATTTTTCCGCTTTCTCCCGACATCTCCGCTATTCCGGCGCCATTATCAACAATAGGCCCGAAGGTATCCATCGCTAAAATATAAGCCGCGGTCGCTAGCATCCCCATTGTTGCCGCCGCCGTCCCATAAAGTCCGCCTCCAGCAACCCCGCTTAATTCGCCAAACTTATAAGAAAGAAGTAAGGCCGCGGAAATTGTTAAAACCGTAATTCCTGTTGATTCTAAACCAACGGCTATTCCGGTAATAATATTAGTAGCATGTCCCGTCTGTGACGCCTGCGCAATTTCCCGGACCGGCCGATATTTGGCTTCAGTGTAATACTGGGTCAGATAAACAAATATTATGCTGGTAACTATACCAACCAAGCCGGCGTAGAAAAACCAGATATTCCCCAACATTATTTTAGTGATAAAATAAAAAGCTATTGCCGCCAAAGCGCTGGTTACAAAAAATCCTTTATTCATCGCCTTCATCGGGGAATCATTTTCTTTGGCACGAGCGAAGAAAAGGCCGATAATTGCCGCCAGAAGTCCGAAGGCGCGCAAAACCAAAGGATAAAAAATTATTGAAATACCAAAAACGGGATAAAGCGCTGAACCTAAAATCATCGCGCCGATATTTTCGGCGGCTGTTGATTCAAATAAATCCGCGCCACGGCCAGCGCAATCACCGACGTTATCTCCGACTAAATCCGCGATAACCGCCGGGTTGCGGGGATCGTCTTCCGGTATACCGGCTTCAATTTTTCCAACCAAGTCCGCCGGCAGTTTAAGGAACACTCT
>JAMDBA010000008.1 GCA_023484365.1 Patescibacteria group bacterium | reverse complement strand
ATTTGATTTTATCCGCCTCTTTTTGGTCTGGCGGATTGCCGCCTAAAATTATATCAACGCCTCGCCCGGCCATATTGGTAGCTACTGTTACCGCCCCCAATTTGCCGGCTTGAGCGATAATCGCTCCTTCGCGCTCGTTGTTTTTGGCGTTTAAAACTTCACAGCCGACCCCCGCTTCCTTTAATAATTCCGCCAAGTGTTCGTTATGCTCAATTGATGCCGTGCCGATTAAAACCGGCTGGCCTTTTTTATTTCTCTCTTCAACTTCTTTTGCTATTGCCCGCCATTTATTTTTAAGATCTTTATAAATAAGATCGGCGTTATCGCGCCTTACCATCGGCTGATTCGGAGGAATACTGACAACTTCAAGACTATAAACTTTGGAAAATTCTTCAGCTGACGTCTGAGCCGTCCCCGTCATTCCGGAAAGCTTCTTGTAAAGGCGGAAATAATTCTGGATTGAAACTTGAGCGTAAGTTTTGTTTTCATCTTTTACTAAAACCCCTTCCTTGGCTTCAATTGCCTGGTGAAGGCCGCCGGTATAACGCCGGCCGAAAAGCAGCCTTCCGGTAAACTCGTCAACAATGAGTATTTCGCCGTTTTTAACCACGTAATTTTTATCACGGCGGAAAAGTTCTTTAGCCTTCAGGCTTTCTTCTAAGAATCTCGTCAGCCGCAAATTCTCCGGAGAATAAAGATTGGAGACGCCGAGTGATTTCTCAATTTTAGAAATCCCCGAATCGTTTATGGAAACGGATTTAAATTTTTCGTCAACGCTGTAATCGGTTTCTTTTTGAAGATACGAAACCAGCCGCGCAAAAGTCTTGTAGAGTTCGCTTGATTGGATGTCTGGCGCGGCAATAATCAAAGGCGTCCGCGCTTCATCTATTAAAATACTGTCCACTTCATCTATAATTGCGAAATGCGGCTCTCTTTGCGCCTGCTGTTCTAATGAGTAAGCTAAATTATCGCGCAAATAATCAAAGCCAAATTCCTGGTTGGTTCCGTAAGTGACGTCGGCAAGATAAGCTTCCCGCCGGGAAACAGGCTTCAGAAACTCCTGCTGAACCAAAAAGTTTCCGGTGAGATCCCTTTCTTTGTCGGCTAAAACTTCACCTTCTTTCGGGATAGTAAAATCAGGGTCATATAAATAAGCGCCGTTGGGAACAAGGCAAGAAACACTCAATCCTAAAAATTTATATATCTGACCCATCCAGACCGCGTCACGGCGGGCCAAATATTCGTTAACAGTTACCACGTGAACACCCTTGCCCTCCAGGGCGTTAAAAGCCGCCGGCGCCACTGCCGCTAAAGTTTTTCCTTCTCCGGTCAACATCTCCACTATAGAGCCTTCGTCCAAAACAATCCCGCCTAAAATTTGAACGTCAAAAGGCCGCTTGTTGACAGTGCGCACAGCTGCTTCACGCGCCAGAGCAAACGCCTCAACAAGCAAATCACTTCTGCTCCTTTCTGAAAATTCTCCTTTAATCTTAAGAAAACGAAGTTTTATTTCTTCGTCTTTAAGTTTCTTTATTTCTTCCTCCAGCTCATTAATCCGATTAAGAATCGGCTTTAAACGGGACAGCTGGTCTATGCCCAAAATTTTTTTAAAAAAACCAGGCATTTAGACTATAAATCTTTCTGATCGCGATACTTCTCAATCTCCCGGCGTAATTTATCTTTTAATAAGTCAATCGCGGCGTAAACGCTTTCCCCAGTTGATTCAACTATCGCCGACTTGCCAGGCAAATCCAAATCACCCTTGGCAAAAAACACCTCTCCTTTGTAGTGATGATTAGTTGAACGGCCGACCTCTATAAAAACTTTAATATCGCCTTTTTTTTCTACCTTGCCGATAAATTTATCAAGATCGTTTATTTTCTCGTTGATATAATCTTTAAGAGCCGGTGTTAAATCTATATCAACCGCTTTGATGTTTATATTCATAAAATAATTATATCCTCTTTATGGCTAAAATAAAAATTCAGTCGGATAAGCGGCAAAAGAGGCGGCAAGAGGTGACCTCCAATTCTGTTTTGTAATGAATGAGTGCTCTCCTTGCCGCCGCTTTTACCGCCTGCCCTTCTTAGAATAAGAATATCACAAACATAAATAAAAATTAAATATAAAAAGCGGGTTTTACAGTCTCGTTGATAGATAAAGATTAATATCCCTCCAGCTTCCTATTTCATTATTAAAATAATCATTTAGTGGTTATTAATATAATGATATCTTAAATAGGACACCTCTTTATGGGGCGTCCTATTTGAATAAACTAATAATTCTAATTTAATGTCTAATCTATCCTTTCGCTGACATCACAGTAATTGGAATTGAGAGCTAACGGAGGGCTGTCACCGTGAAGGTGACTGTGTTGCTCGTACCGTTGGCGTTGGTAACGGAAACTCCATAAACACCTGGCTGAGTCAAAAAAGCTGGAGCTCCGCACGCGGGCGTGGTATACCAGCAGGGAAGATAATTGCCTGGGGGAACCGTGAAGACGAGAGTTTTACCGTCAAAAGAATTGAGGGTGTAGCTGGGATTGTTCTCGGTACCCAGGGTATCCAGGGAGCCGAATTTAACCTTGTTGCCGGTTAAGGTGAAACTACCTGTTATGGTTACTTGCGTGTTGACAGGTCCGGAAGACGGAGATATTGAAGATATAATGGGCGAGCCGAAGACAGGAAGCGTGGTTGAGGCGGAAGGATTAACCCATGCCGATGGAGGATTGGCTGATGTTGGCGATGCTGAACTTGCCCCGCCCTGACTTGAACTGCCCGAAACAACTTGCCCAGAAGCGGCGGATTGCTGCAAGGCGCTTATTGTTGAAGCATCCATCAAACCATTTGGAGACAAGTTATTTGCGCTTTGGAAGGCGCTCACTGCCTTTTGGGTTATCGGGCCAAAATATCCAGTTGGACTTATATCGGCAGGAAAAAAGTGAAGATCCTGAAGTTCATTTTGTAAATTTAAAACTTGATCGCCTTGCGAGCCAAAATTTATGCTCTGTGAAAACTGGGATGGAGAATTAACTGGCGATGCTGAACTTGCCCCGCCCTGACTTGAACTGCCCGAAACAACTTGCCCAGAAGCGGCGGATTGCTGCAACTGATTTTGAATCGCTTGCAACTGCTGCGTAAGCGCCTGAAGCTGAGTCTGCATAGCAGATATATTATTATTCTGCTGAACAGCGCCAACAAAGGTAGGATTAGACGAAACTTGCGCTTGAACGCCATCGACCATGAATACGACCGAGAACACTAACACCGAAACGAACAGAACTAAATATTTTTTCATATTTTACTTATATGTATTTTTACCTATCCGCTGGTCATATTTAGCCGCCGAATAGGATTTTGGCCTTTCTTTAAGTATATATATATATATATATATATATATCAATAGCAAGAAGCGGTGGATAAGTAATTTTTAATTATTAAAAATTAATTTACATAAAACGAAAATTAATTACTTGTTTTCCGCAATTTTTATCTTAAAGGTTGTTCCTTATTGTATTAATCGGACTATAAACAACCCGACAAGCGTTATGGCTTATACTAATATTAAAAAAGAGGCTTTCAAGCCTCTTTTTTAAACAAATCTATAAAAAATAATTATTTCTCTATCTCTATGCCCATAGAGCGCGCGGTGCCGCGGATGATTTTCTCGGCCGCTTCTATATCGTTAGCGTTCAAGTCAACCATTTTTCTTTCGGCGATTTTTCTTAAATCTTCCCTGCTCACCTTGCCTACTTTTTCCTTCAAAGGATTGGCGGCGCCTTTAGCGGCTCCGGCGGCTTTTTTGAGTAGTGCCGAAGCGGGCGGAGTTTTCAGCCGAAAAGTAAAACTCCTGTCTTCGTAAATGGTGATTTCGGCAGGAATAATGTCGCCCGTCATTTCTTTTGTAGCGTCGTTAAATTGTTTGCAAAATTCGGCGATATTAACGCCGTGCTGACCCAAAGCCGGACCGATTGGCGGCGCCGGATTGGCCGCGCCCGCCGGAATCTGAAGTTTTAAAGTTGTTTTTATTTTTTTAGCCATAATTTTTAAATAAGAATACTAAAATCCGGCGCCGTGGGAAAGGGTTCGGGAAAACGGAAGTTTTCCCGTGGCGGAGGAACTGGAACCGCTGGGTTCCAGAGAGGAGCGAAGCGACGATGGAGACGGATTGGCGGCACCAGCCGAGATTTGTAATTTTAAAGTTGTTTTTATTTTTTTAGCCATAATTTAAATTTTAAACTTTTTTGACCTGAAGCGAATCTATTTCAACAGCAGTATCTCTTCCAAATACCGGCACCATTACCTTAATCGTCCCTCTTTCGTTGTTTATTTCGGAAATCTTGCCGTCGTAATCTTTAAACGGTCCGTCGGTTACTTTAATTAAATCGCCAACCTCTAATTCAATGTTCATCTTTGGAGCTTCGCCTCCCATTCTCCCCAACAGATAATCAATTTCTTCCTTAGAAAGCGGCGTCGGCTTGGTGGCGTCGGCTCCAACAAATCCGGTTACGTGAGGAGTGTTTCTTACCACATACCAGGAATCTTCCGAAAGCATCATTTCAACCAAGACGTATCCGGGATAAATTTTTTCTTCGGTGGCAGCGCGCCGGCCGTTCTTAATTTTTATCTTTTTTTCCTTGGGAACGATAACGTTAAAAATCTTATCACTCATCGCCAAAGATTCAACTCTTTGTTTTAAATACCGCGCCACCGCTTCTTCGTAGCCGGAATAAGTGTGTATGGCATACCACTGCCTAATAGGCTTGCCGTCTGGAATCTGTAATTTTTCTTTTGGTTTATTTTCTTCCACCATCTTAATGAATGACTATTAAAGATTGTAAAATCGCCGAAAATATATAATCAAAAAATCCTAAAAATGCCGCCAGGATAAGTGAAAAACCAATAACCACGCTGGTTAAGCGGATCGCTTCTTCTCTGCTCGGCCAATTTAAATGAGAAAATTCCTGTTTGGCCTCTTTAAAATAATTTGAAATTTTTTTGAACATTTTGACAAATATTTCTTATCCGATAAATTTTATGTTTTCAATAGTTATATGTCAACCCCGTAGTAGAATTTTGACTTGGCTCTTTGGGCCACATAATTTATGTAATCTTAAGAATAAAACACTTATAATTGATAAACGCAATTGTTTAATCCGACTTTTTATTAAATTCCATGGTCAAAATTTCACTACAGGGTCAAGGTTTTAATTTATTGCTTTTATTTTAACATAAAATGAGTTGTTCTGATATTCATTTTAAATTAAATATCCAAGTTTTGGACCTTAAGTGCATGAGTCTGGATAAAGGCTTTGCGCGGCTCAACCTCCTCTCCCATTAAAATATCAAAAAGATGATCGGCGGCAACAGCATCGCCGATTGTTACCTGATTTAAAATTCTGGCCGCCGGATCCATTGTTGTTTCCCAAAGCTGAGACGGATTCATTTCCCCTAAACCTTTGTAGCGCTGAATACTGATACCTTTAATTGAGCTTTCTTCTTCTATTCCTTCCTGAATCTCAACGACGGCTTCTCCTTTTTTAGCTTCTTTGGCGGTTAGCTTTGCTGATTTTATTTTTTGGAATTCAGAAATTATTTTTTCTCTTTCTTGTTCGGAGTAAGCGTATCGCCAATCTTTGCCCGACTGAACTCTGTAAAGAGGCGGCTGACTGACATAAATATAACCGGCTTCAATTAATGGATTAAAATACCTGTAAAAAAGAGTCAGAAGCAGCGTTCTAATGTGTTCGCCGTCAACGTCGGCATCGGTCATAATGATGATTTTGTGATAACGGGCATTTTCTATATTAAAACTTTCCGAAATAGCTGTGCCGATAGCAACAACCAGCGAGCGGATTTCGTTGTTGGCAAGCATTTTATCAAGCCGCGCTTTTTCCACATTCAAGATTTTTCCCCGTAAAGGCAAAATCGCCTGAAAACGCCTGTCGCGGCCAGTTTTAGCCGAGCCGCCGGCAGAATCTCCCTCAACTATAAAAAGTTCTGAATCTTCGGGGTTGCGACTTGAGCAGTCCGCCAGCTTACCAGGCAAAGTTAAACCCTCTAAGATGCCTTTTCGCAAAACAGTTTCCCGGGCAGCGCGAGCCGCTTTCCTGGCTTTGGCGGCTAAGAGGACTTTCTCAATTATCCTTCTCGCTTCCGCCGGATGCTTTTCTAAAAACTCCTGCAAGCTTTCATTGATTACGCTTTCAACCGCCGTTCTTGCCTCCGGGCTGCCCAGGCGGGATTTTGTCTGACCTTCAAATTGAGGTTCGGGAAGTTTGACCGAAACAATGGCGATTAAACCTTCGCGAACATCGTCGCTGGTCAGATTTTCTTCTTTTTCTTTAATATAGCCTTCGCGGCGGGCGTAATTGTTCAAACTCCTGGTTAGAGCCGAACGGAAGCCCGTCAGATGCATGCCGCCATCGGGAGTAAAAATAGTATTGGCAAAACTTTGCTCTTCGGTCTCGGCTTTATCAACATAAACAAACGCGGCTTCAACGGAAACCTTCTCCGCTTCCTTGCTTACATAAAAAATTTCTTCCTGGAGCGGTTTTTCGTCGCGCGCCAGATACTTAACAAAAGAAAGCAAGCCGCCGGAAAACATAAATCCATAAAGATACGGCTCTTCGCGCCAGTCAAAAAAGCTTATCCTTATCCCTTTGGTCAGGTATGCCTGCTGGCGAAGACGATTGATTATTTTTTTAGCGTCAAATTCTATTTTGGAAAAAATTTCCGGATCGGCCAAAAATTCCACGCTCGTACCGCTATGATCACATTTGCCGATTTTTTTAACTTTAGCGGTCGGCTTGCCGCGCTTGTATTCCTGAAAATAAAGATTGCCGTCGCGACAAACATTGACCTGCATATCTTCCGAAAGAGCGTTGACAACCGAAACACCAACGCCGTGAAGACCGCCTGAGACTTTGTAAGATTTACCGCCGAATTTACCGCCGGCATGAAGTGTGGTCATAACCGTCTCTAGGGCTGATTTTTTTGTCTGAGCGTGAGTTTCAACGGGGATGCCGCGGCCGTCATCGCTGACTTTTACTTTGTTTCCGGGAAAAAGCTCAACAGTGATATGCTTAGCGTAGCCCGCCATCGCTTCATCAATAGAGTTATCAACTACCTCCCAAATTAAATGATGCAAACCCTCGCTTGAAGTCGTGCCGATATACATTCCCGGCCGCTTCCTTACGGGCTCTAAACCTTCTAAAACATATATATCTTTAGCCGTGTAGGAGCCGTCGTTTTTTAAATTTTCTTTGTCTTTTTTCATTAATTTAAATAAATCCTCCCACCTTCCAATAAAGCATCAGACTATCGCGAAAAAGATTTTTAGAGCCAAACCAATTTATTCACGCGACAAGTCGTAAGTTATTCTGGGAAGGTGGCGATGATAAATCCTCCCGCTTTTCCAAGATGTCTTATCATAAAAACGAATAGGGGCAAACTTTTGCCTTAAATTCGTATTTTAGAGGAAGGTGGGGGGATAAAAAATAGCCATCCGACTACATCTAAATTGTAGCATAAAAACATAAATAAAAAAACTGGGCGTGATTGACTTTTATATCAATCAAGGGCTATGCTTTAAGTAGTTTTTGATAACTTAAAAGGAGGGAAATAATGAAACGCAGAGGCAACAAAGAAAGAATTTTATCTATTGATTTGGACGTTCCTATTGATTATAAAGTTTGCGAAGAAATTTATAATAAAATCGCAGCCATAAAACCTCGTTTGATATTACTGAAAATAAATAGCCCGGGAGGTGTCGCTGCGGCAAGCTTTGATCTTTACGAAATTTTTAAAAAATATCGGGACAACGGAGGGAAAATAATCACCTACGTAAAAGCTCAAGCTCTTAGCGGCGCATTCCTGATCGCAATGGCGAGCAACACAATTATCGCCAATCCGATATCTGATCTCGGCTCAATCGGAGCAATCATTGAAATCCCCTATCAGACTAAAAACAATGGCGAAAAAATAAAAGTGATTAAGACCGGCAAGCATAAGGATATATTTAGCGGACTAAGGTCTCCGACTAAAAGCGAAATAAAACAAGTCTTGAAAGATCTGAAAAAAATCTATAATCATTTCTGCGAAGTAATAGTAATTGAAAGGAAAATGCCGTTAAAAAAGATAAGGGGGCTGGCTGACGGCAGAATAATAATCGCCGAGGACGCTTTAAATATCGGCCTTATTGATAAGATTGGATTTCTTCCCGACTTCTACGAAGAAGTTTTAAAAAATTTAAAAACCAAAACTCAAGACACATTCACCCTGCAATTTACTGAAAATTCTGAAGAAGAGTAAAATTTATCCAGCCCGCTAATAAACAGGCTGGATTTTTATTATTACTATTTGTAAAACGCCTTGTTTTCGGAGCGAAAATCAATATATTGGAGATTGTTGAAATTCTTGTTTTGCCGCAGATAATTTATGACGCTTAAATCGTTTGACGGGTCAAAACGCAAACTAAAATAAATTTTTGGGCCAGAATTTAAATCAACCTCTATTTCCTCAAGATTTAAATCATTAAGCCGAATTTCTTTAATATTTAAATTGGCATCGTTTAATAATTGCATAATACTGAAAAAATTAGGGAGAAAACTATCCGGCAGGATTTTACCTCCCGTAGGAATAATATTCTGCGCGTAATCATCAATAGAAAAAACGAGGTTTCCCGACGTTGCGAAAGCTTTTTTAAAAATTATCCCTTCGCTGTCAAACCAAAAGCAGTTTGGCGAACCATCTTTCTCAAAACACCATACTCCTGAAGGCTGTCTTTCAACCACATTCGCTACCAATACATGCCTAAGATAATCTTTAGAAATATCTATTTGTTTTATCGTCGGCAAAAGCGCTAAATTATTTTCGCCGATCCGGTTCGGCCAGCTTAAAAAGTTATAAAATCCCAAAAAATAACTAAAACGGGAATTCAAAATCCGGCTGTAAAGGTACTGGCTTATATCGGATTGCGGCGTCTGATTGTTTCCGGTAATTTCTATTTTATTTATCCTAAGAAGCGGCGACTCAATTAAAATATAGACTATTAAAACAAGTAAAATTAAAAGCGCGCCGCCCAATATAAAAATCCTAATCCTAAACCGCATTCGTGAGCGGGCATCATATTCTTTCAAGACTCTATTGCGCATAAGAGTTTTTATTTGATTATTTCTTTATTAAGATACTTTTGGAGCGCCTTAGGCACAGCCACAGAGCCGTCTTTTTGTTGATAATTTTCAATAATGGCGATAAGCACCCTGCCGATAGCAAAAGCAGTAGCATTTAACATATAAACAAACTCCGGCTTGGACTTGCCGTCTTTTGAAACGGGACGATAACGAACATTGGTTCCTCTCGCCTGAAAATCGGTAGTATTAGAACAAGAATTTGTTTCGCGATATTTTCCCTGACCCGGCAGCCAAGTTTCAACGTCAAATTGCCTCGCGTCGGTAAACCCCATATCTCCTGTGCAAATTTCCATTACGCGATAAGGTAATTCCAATTTTTTCACCAGTTTTTCCTGCATTGAAAGTAAAAACTTATGCTCGCGCTCGGAATCCTCGGGTTTGCTGTAAGCGAACATTTCTACTTTATCAAATTGGTGAACCCGCAGAATACCTTTGGTATCTTTACCGTAAGATCCGGCTTCCCGCCGGAAGCAAGTTGAAAAACCGACGTAGCGCCGCGGTAAATCTTTTTCTTCAAAAACATCATTTCGGTGAAGCGGTCCGATAGTATGTTCGGAACTGCCCACTAAATACAAATCATCTTTTGGCAAAAAATACCTTTCCTCTTCCTGATCGGTTGAAAGCCGCCCCATTCCCCGATAAACCTCCGGCTTAATCATCACCGGCGGAATAACCGGAATAAAACCTTCGGCCGTCAAAGTTTCAAGAGCCAAACTCACCAAACCGAACTCCAAGAGAACCGCATCCCTTTCCAGATAACCGAACCTACTGCCGCTAACCTCGGCGGCTTTTTTAACGTCAATTAAGCCAAGCTTTTCTCCTATTTCCAGATAATCTTTAGGCGAAAATTCAAACTTAGGCTTTTGCCCTTCTTCGCGCAAAACAATGTTTTCTTCTTCGCTTTTCCCGCGAGGAACATCAGGAAATGGTAAATTAGGAAATCTGTTTAAAACAGCGTCGCGCTCTTTTTCTAAATCAACCAATTCCCCCTCAAGCCTCCGGATTTCTTCTTTCAGTTTTTTTGATTCTTCAATTTTTCTTTCAGCCGACAGTTGTTTTTGAGCGGCGCGGCCATCGTCAATTTTTTTAACAGTTTCTCGCCATTTTTTATCAACAGTCAAAAAGTCGTCAACCAGAACAGGATTAATTCTTTTAGCAGAAAGCCCCTCTTTAACTTTTTCCGGTTCAATTCTGATTAGATTCTGATCAATCATAATTTTATTGCGCCCCGGTAGAGCAAAACAACCAAAACAAGCATCGCCAACTGGACGGTGGCGCCGATATAAGGATGATTATCCAGCCTTACTTTGGTGTGGATGAAATTATGAAATTTATAATGATATTTTAAAAATTTATTTTGAGGAGCAAGAAAACTTAGCCCGCCCAGAAAGTCCGGCAAAAAAGCGCCGAAGAGCCCCGCCCCCAGGTTAACAAGAGCGTAAAAACTCTGTGGCCTAAAAACTAAAAGGCTTAAAACCAGACCGCCAAAAACATCAAACGTTATGGAACGGAAAATTCCTTTTTCGTCTTTACGAAAAGCCTTAAAAATAACTTTGCCATTGACGTCGGTTTTCACTTCGTCAATCAGGCTGGTTTTTAAATAATCCCAATGAGGGATGGCGTCTAAAACATAATGGCTCGCCAAACCAAGACCAAAAGTCTCAACCGGATTTAAACCCAATCCGGAAAAAGCCGCCCCGACAAATTCATGAACCATTAAAGTCATATTAATTGAATAATTTGATAATAACCGCCGACTTGCTTATTGTGCGGCTAAAATTAGAAATGAATCTTGTATTCTCATTTTATAAAATAAAAAATAAATTTCAATAATAGCGGTATTTAGATTAACTACTTTTGCCCGCGCGCCAGAAAGCCCCAAGCTCTGCCTGGAGATGAAGGCGCCAAGCCGAAGGCTTTCGGTGCGGGGTTCCGCTCCGCGCCGAAATAAGAAGAAGCCGCCAACTCCTGCTGGCGGAGCTT
>JAMDBA010000049.1 GCA_023484365.1 Patescibacteria group bacterium | reverse complement strand
AAGGCGTAGTGCGGTTGCCTTCAGTGTTTTCTAAAATTCTCGGTTCGCCCGCTTCCGTGACGGCGACCGCCGAGTTTGTTGTTCCTAAATCTATACCTATAATTTTTGACATAATTTTATTTTACCCTCCTAACTTTTTAGACTTAATTTGTATCGTTAATTTTTGTGTTTATACAACTATTATTATATTACTTTATCACAAATTATTTATCTAAAAAGTTTGGGGGGTGAATTTTCTATTTATCTTTATTTTGACCTTTGGATAATTTCACTCTCACGGGCCTGATTATTTTTCCATTTAATCGGTAGCCGACCTCTATTTCCTCCGCCACTGTTTGCGACGGCGCGTCCGATTCTTCTTCGCCCAGCGATTCGGCGACAGAAGGATCAAACTTATCGCCTGGCTTGACGCTTATTTTCTCCAAGCCGTATTTCCTCATAACATCTTCCAGCTGTGTTTTTATCATATAAATTCCTTTTTCAACTTCACCCTTCTTCTCAAGAGCTGCCAACCCCAGATCAAAACTGTCTATCGGCCCGATTAAATCCCTGATTAAGCTTTCGTTGCTGAATTTAATCATTTCTTCAAACCTTTGAGCTTCTTCTTTTTTATGATTGATAAAATCCGCCTTTGCCCTTTGCCAGCCGGCCAGATAGTCAGCGCAATCTTTTTTAAGTTTTTCTATCTCTTCGCCCGTTTCGTTTTTTGCCGCCGGCTGATTTTGCGGCTCGCTATTTGTTTGTTTTTTATCCTCTTCCATTTTATTTTTTATTTCCTTAACTTTTTAGAAATTAAATTTTTTGACCTTTTGTTTTTATTTAATTGATTGGCAACTTTATTTGATCTTTGGCTTGATCCGGCAGTCAGATTTTTAAATACACCGACAGCTTTTTGGTAGTTCATCCTCTTTGGTCCGACAGCCAGGACTACCACTTCCCTTCCTTTTTCTAAGCAATACCTGCCTCCGATAACCGCCAAATTTTCGTTTCTGACAAAAGGATTGCTTTGTCCGATAAAAACTTTAGGACCGTCTTCGGAAAAGAAATCCCCGAATCGGCTGATTCTTTCCTCAATCGATTCAAGCTCACCGATTATTTGCGAAATATCGGAAGCCGGCTGCCCTTCCAGCCTTTCAACCAGAAAACGCAACCCTTCTTTGCGCGCCGCGCCGGCATCTTTTTCATAGCTCACGCCGAAGACCTTCAGCCCTTCGGAAAAAGTTTTAATGAAATCACCCATATCATCGGTTTTGAAAAAATTTTGGCAACGCTCAATTAAAGAATCTGAAAAATTACTTTTGGCGGAAATATCCGCGAAGAAACGGTAGCCCAAGTCTGTCGGCTGGCGCCCAGCGGAATGGTGCGGCTGCTCCAAAAAATAATGGCTGGTTAAATAATTAAGCTCGGCGCGGATTGTCGCCGGCCTGACGCCAAAATCGTATTTTTTATAAAGTTCCAAAGAGCTGATTGGGTGGCCGGATTTTATAAATTCTTTGACGGCCGCTTCCAATATTTTTGCCGTTCTTTCTTCCATCATCTGCGTAATTATACTCCCGTTAGCAATCTAATGTCAAGAGTGCCAAAGGAATAGATTTAGGATGCAGTATTTAGAATTTAGAAAATAATATTAAAAACAATTAGGAAAGGTAAACTTAAAAATAAAAACTGAAGTCGTGAAAATAAAATTAAAAAAATGGAAGATAAATGTTAGAAGCGATAAAAATCCCCGACATTCCAATAAACATCGGGGTTAAAAGAAAAAGTTTACCCCACACATAATTATGTGTGGGGTTTAAAAGGGTTAAGCCGGTTGCGGAATAATCACGCGGTGCCGGTACTCGGCATGCCAGACGTTGTCGTGATCAGGCCAGGAGATGCGGACGCACAACTTACCGCCACACACGTACACGTTGGCCACGAAGAATTTGCCGTACGACCTGAATAAGAAAAAAGTCTCACGGCCATCCTGCCTGAGCCATCTTCTGTGTTTCTCTGCGAAATATATAATTTGACCCTGGGTGAGGGTCATCTTATCAGGATCAGAGAATATCTGGGCTAACGTTGCGTCCTGGGTCATCTCGTAGACCTGTACGGGCGTTTCCGGGGTTGACTTGCCTGCTTCATCTATCCAGTTGCGGAAATCAAAGTCAATACAGTCGTCGAACACACCGTTTGCTTTTGTTATGATCTCTCCGCTTGTCGGAGCGATAACAATCCGCTCGTCGCCTGAGATGAGATGGAGAAAATTACTCTTATCCCTTGCTGCCTTGATCAACCTTTCTATTGCATCGGCTCGCGACTCTGGTTTGAACGGATTTTTATGCTCAAGAAATCTTTTTATTTCTTCTTGTCCGATACTGCCGTCATTGATTTGACGAAACAGATCCTTTAGCATGCCAGACCATTCCGACATACTTCCGACTATTTTTCTTTTCATAGCCGTAACTCCTTTTGCCTTTCGGCATTTTTCCCGCCAGTTGGCGGATTTCCCGAGCCGTCGGGAACACGTCTTAGCCCCTATTGGCCGACTCAATCATTTATTTCAAAGAACAATTTTATTGTATTTTAAAAATAGCATTTTGTCAATCACGTTAAACTCTGACGCTAAACATCGGAGCTTGCCGCGGCAATATCAATTACTACTAAATCAAATATATAAAGAAAAAGGACCCGCCTAGCGAGCCCTTATAAACAAAACGATTACAACAACTTTCCCTGTCTTGCTTCCGCCTTCATCTTTTTTTCGCGGCCTTTGAGTATTGCTATAGCCTGCCTTGTAGCCCTGTTAATTAAAGCCGACGTCACGCCGGTATCACCCGCGATTTGGCTTTGGCTTCCCGAGGATAAAATTACCACGCCATCTTTGGTCCTGACGAAAGTAAATTCATAAGCCAGTATTCTCATCGTTACATATGGATAGTCTACCTTTAAAGGTTCATATTCCCTGCCCATCGGCAACCTCCTTTTATTTTCTCTTATTTTATTCCGGGATAATGCCGTAAGCCACCAAAAACACTCCTGTGGCTGCAAACGGATTACCTATTGCCAGGCCTATGATTAATGCGCCCGCAACGACGAAAATTATTCTTGCCGTGTGTTGTTTCATTTTTTTCTCCTTTTTTAGTTTTATTTACGAACTACCGATATCTTAGCAGAATAATAACGATTAGTCAATAGATGCATAGCAGGTCCCAATATTTAGCATCAAGGCTTTCCGTAAGAGACGGTCAATCCGGCTGTCGCTTATTTTTTCAGTAAGTTATAATTAGATTTATCAGCGCATGAAAAAAGAAGAAAAAATAAAGATCCTGATAGAGGCCGCGCGAAGTTTAATTGACAGTCCTTATAAATACGGCGCTTATCTAGAAAACTCAACAGAGAACCAAAAAGAATTTGACTGCTCGTCTTTCATCCAATTCGTATTTAAAAAAATCGGCGTGGAACTTCCCCGCTCAACCGTCCTTCAGGCGGCCGCAGCGGGAAAAGAAATAGTCAGCCTTGAGGAAGCGCTCCCCGGCAACCTGATATTTTTTGAAGGTGAACGCGGCCATTACCGACACGACCTTTTCCCAAACAAAAAAATTTATATCGGCCACGTCGGAATTTTCAGCGGCAACGGAAAAATGATTCACGCCGCCAACAGAAAAGAATATTCCGGGGTCGTTGAGACCGATTTTAAACCCGAAGACATAGTCCTGATAAAAAGAGTGATTTGAGCTTCGCCACCGGATGATTTAAAATGTAGATATAAGTCCCGTTAGAAGCCGCGATCGCTTAATGTATTATGGTAAATATAAATTACAAATGTCATTTTATTAATAAGTTAATTTTCAGCAAATCGCCGATCGCGATCTGCTTCTAATGGGATGAATCCCGTTAGAGATTAACCAACTATGAATAATATGCCCTACACATCAAACAAAACAATAAGCCGCACAACTTGGTCAGTTGTGTTATTTACGGAAACGCATAACGTTTCCTATCTCTAACGGGATGAAGATTATCGGAGAAAAAATCCGCTGGATAGATATAGCCATGCCTAACCAGCAAGATATCCGCTTTTTAAAAAGCAATTTTCAGATCCATCCGATTATTTTAGAGGAGCTCTTAGGGCCGTCGGCAAGATCAAAGGTTGAAGTTTTTAATCATTACCTTTATTTAGTTTATTTTTTCCCCGCTTACAATAAAAGCGAAAAAGCTTCATATCAAAGCGAGATAGATTTCGTTATAACCAAAAATGAAGTTATCACCGTCCACTATGAATCATTCCCGCCTTTAGATGAATTTCGCCGCCAGCTGGAAAATGAGCATTTCCGCGAAAAAGTTTTTGACCAAACTTACCATCTCGCTTACTACCTTCTGGAATCATTTATTAATTATTTTGAAAGAGAACAGCACCATATTTCTGAAAAAATAGAAGATATCAGCCAAAAGCTTTTCAAAGGGAGAGAAGAGCAGCTGCTTAAAGAAATTTCTTATGTTAAGCGCGACATCGCAAACTACAGCATCATTGTCCATCTTCAAGAATCGGTTTTAAAATCGCTTGCTTCTAAAACACAATCATTTTGGCCGGAACACGGCCGCTCAGTTCAGATATTCTTTGAAGATTTGGTCGGCGATCAATTAAGAGTTTTAAATCAAATAAATAATATCCGGGAAATAGTTGACGGTCTTGAAGAAACAAACAGCCAACTTTTAGCGTCAAAAACAAACAACGTAATGAAAACTTTTACTATTTTAGCGTTCTTTATGTATCCGTTAATGCTAATTTCCGCAATATTTAGCATGAGGACAGATTACACTCCTATCGTCGGGACGCCCGGAGATTTCTGGATAATCTTAGGTATTATGCTCGTCACCATCGCGGCAATGTTCTCCTATTTCAAAAATAAAACTTGGCTTTAATTTTATGAAAAGAATTTACCATTCCAACTTTTAAAAAAGAAACTTATTAAATTATGGTCAAAAGTTTATTAGCGGAAAAAATCCCAACCAAACATTTATCTAAAAAAGTTAAGAAGGTGTATTTAAGCTGGCAAGAATTCAATCGCGCGGTTTTAAAATTAAGCAAAACCCTGAAAAAAAACCGGCAAATTAAAAATATTTACGGCATTCCCCGCGGCGGCCTGATTCTTGCCGTCAGCCTGTCTCATCGGCTAAATATCCCTCTTGTTTTGAGCGAATCCGAAATTTCTCCCCAAACTTTGGTTGTTGACGATATTTACTATACCGGCAAAACAATAAATTCCCTTTTTAGCAGGCATAATTTACAGCAGGCAGTTTTTTGGTTCCGCAATCAAGAAACCGCTGTCCCGAAAGATTTTGAAATAATCTCTGTTAAAACAAAACATTCCAGCGAGTGGCTGATTTTTCCCTGGGAAACCGAAAAGTCAGCATTCTAATAATTTAATTATTAATGAGCGCGCCCATAAAAATTAAAGATAGTTTAAGCGGAGATAATAAAGATTTACCAAAAAAAATCCGCCTCTTTGTCTGTGGTCCGACTGTTTATGATTTTTCCCATATCGGCCACGCCAGGACTTATCTGGCTTTTGACGCCTTTGTCAGATATCTGCGAGTCAAGCATTTTAAAATTTTTTACCTTCAAAACATCACCGACGTTGATGATAAAATAATTGACAGGGCGAAAAAGGAAAAGATTGAGCCGGATAATCTCGCCAAGAAATTTGAAAAGGAATATTTCCGGGATATGAAAAACCTGAACGTCCAGTCGGTCAATAAGTACGCTCCCGCCACCAAATATATAAAAGAGATACAAAACCAGATCGCCCGCTTAATTGAAAAAGGATACGCTTACGAAACTAAAAGCGGCGTTTATTTTGAAATAAAAAAATTTAAAGATTATGGAAAATTGTCGCGGCAGCAATTAGAAGAACTACGTATTGGTTATAGATTTGAGCTTGACCACAGCAAAAAAGACCCCCTTGATTTCGCTCTTTGGAAATTCAGACCAAAAACGGAAAAAGGCTGGCCTTCGCTCTGGGGTTACGGCCGGCCCGGCTGGCACATTGAAGACACGGCAATTTCCGAAAAATTCTTTGGTTTACATTACGAGCTCCACGGCGGCGCTTCGGAATTAAAGTTCCCTCACCACGAAGCCGAAATTGCTCAGGCGCGCGCGCTTTCCGGCGAGGAAGAATTTGTGAATATCTGGATGCATACCGGCCTCCTTTTGGTTAACGGAAAGAAAATGGGAAAAAGCCTGGGCAATTTTATAACCATCCGCGATTTTTTGGGACGGCATAGCGCAGACGCTTTACGACTAATGGTTTTAAAATTCCATTACTCATCCCCTTTTAATTACACCGAAGAGCTTGCCGACGAAAATGAAAAAAATATGGACGATATAAAAATGTTTCTGGAAAAGCTGGAAATGATTATAAAAAATAAAAATGCTCAATCGGCCGAAAGCGATATCAGCGCCGAAGTTAAAGAATGTCAAAAAAAATGCACCGAATCTCTGGAAAATAATTTCAATACCTCTATGGCTTTTGCCGCAATTTCCGGCCTCATAAGCGCCGTTCAGCCAAAAATATGGACTCTGAGCAGATCCAACGCTAAAATAATACACGAATTCATCTTTAAGAGTTTTAAAATGTTCGGATTTTTCCTGGAAATGCCAAAAATACCCGCATCTATCCAAAAATTAGCCGCGAAAAGAGAGTTATACAGAGATAATAAACAGTTTATCCAATCTGACGACTTGAGAAAGCGCGTAAATAGTTTAGGATACATAATAGAAGACTCAAAGATAGGAACTTTTATATGGCCAGACCAACAATTAAAAAACAATCAGCCGTCGGAAGAGCAAAGTTAAAACTTCCCCCTCAAAGCATTGAAGCCGAAGAATCCGTTTTGGGCTCGCTTTTAATAGACAAAGACGCCATAACAAGAGTTATGGATATTTTGGTTCCTGAAGATTTTTACAAACCGGCAAACGAGAAAATTTTTAGCGCGATGCTTGACCTTGCCAATAAAAATCAGCCGGTTGATATAGTCAGCCTAACAAACCGCCTGAAAGAAAGAGGTGAGTTTAGCGATGTCGGCGGCTCAACTTATTTGGCGGATCTCGCTAACGGAGTTCCTAGCGCCACCCACGTAGAAAATTACGCAAAAATAGTCAGAGACAAAAAGATTCTGCGCGACTTAATAAAAACATCAACCAACATAAGCGAAAAAGCTTTCTTGTCTGACAAAGACACCGAAACTATTCTTGATGAATCCGAACAAGATTTCTTAAAAAATGTTTTTCAAAGATTACTTAACTCAAATTTAACGCCAGTCAACAGCGAATTAACATCGTTTTACGAGCGTTTGGAAAAACTACATCAGGAAGGAGGACTACGGGGCATTCCGACCGGCTTTATAGATTTAGACAAAATGCTTTCCGGATTACAGAAATCAAATTTTATTGTTTTGGGCGCCCGGCCGTCTTTAGGAAAAACCTCCCTGGTCTTAGATATCGCCCGTCAGGCAGCCGTTGAAAGCAGTTTGCCAATAGCGCTGTTCTCTCTTGAAATGAGCCGCGAGCAGATAATTGACCGTTTTGTTTCGGCGACCGCCAATATCCCTCTTTGGAAAATCAGAAGCGGCCAAATAAAGGAAGAAACCGACTGGACGGCTATTCAGCAAGCGCTAGACAAGCTTTCTAAAACTAAAATATTCATAGACGACACTCCGTCGCCGACCGTAAATCAAATCCGTTCCGCGGCCAGGCAAATGCAGATGAAGCACGGTTTAGGGCTGCTGATCGTTGATTACCTTCAGCTGATTCAGTCAAAAATAAATTCTGACAATACCGTTTCGCAATTCACCGAAATCTCCCGCGGTTTAAAGAGTTTAGCGCGCGAACTTAACATCCCAGTCGTGGCCGTTTCCCAGTTGAATCGCTTAGTTGATCAACGCGAAGTTAAAATCCCCCGCCTTTCCGACCTGCGGGAAACCGGCGCCATTGAGCAGGACGCCGATATAGTTTTGTTTATTTACAGAAAGGACCGCGACCGGAACGACTTGGCCGCAGAAGAGCAGAATATCGCTGAAATAATTGTCGCCAAACACAGGAACGGGCCTGTCGGCAATATTAAATTGATGTTCAATCCCGAATACGCCAGCTTTAGGAATTTAGACAGCACGCACACCGATGATCAATTTGCCTGAGCCGATTAAAAAATTTACCGCAAAATTCTCCAGGCTGCCCGGGATCGGTCCACGCCAGGCAACCCGGCTGGCTTTTTATTTGATTAATAAAGAAAAAAATGAAGCAGGAGAAATCGGCGGCGCCGTTTTGGGTTTGGAAAAAATTAAAATTTGCGAAAATTGTTTTTTCGTCCATCAAAATAAAGGTAATCTTTGCGATATCTGCGAAGATAAAAACAGGAATCAAAAAAGTATAGCTATAGTTGAAAAAGAAACTGATTTACTGTCCCTAGAAAACACGGCAAAATTTAACGGCAGGTATTTGGTTTTAGGACAAATTAACAGGAGTGGAATTCTGGAAGACTGGCAAAAAAAACGTTTGGAAAATTTTAAAGAGTCAATTAAAAATAATTTTGGCGGCAAGGCCGATGAGATTATTTTAGCGCTAAGCCCCAGCCGCTATGGAGATTTCAGCGCTTCTATCCTGTTAAAAGAGCTTAAGCCTTACGCCGTTAAAATATCACGACTCGGGCGTGGTTTGCCTGTCGGAAGCGAAATAGAATTTGCCGACGAAGAAACACTCGGTGAAGCATTAAAAAATAGAAGCTAAAAAAATGAAAAACATTCCAACATTCTGCAGAATGTTGGAATGTTAAAAATAATCAATAAACTCCCGCGTTAACGCGGGAGTTTATTTTTAAGATTTTATCAGACGATAAAGACCGGCGGAAATAATTAAGATTGAGCTTGCGGAATAGCGGCGGCAACAACCGCTTTCGGATCCGGGCCGTATTTATTATCGCCGGGATTGCCGTTCAAAGCCATTAAAACTATAAACCAAATAAATCCAATTATTGCGACAAACCCAATTCCTATAGCCAATCCGATTACTGAGACTAATCCAAATATTAAGGCTGATATAATTATTATAGTCGATGCAATTGTTGGAGCTAACGCGAGCAATAACCACCAGCCGCTTCTTCCTGTATCATGGAGTCGTCTTACGCCGACCGCCAGCGATGGAATTAAAACGGCTAATATATAAAGAATATATATTAAGCCAAATCTATATACTTTTATTCCTATTATTGAATCAATAATAGAAGCGATAATCGCGAAAATAACGTTAAACAAAACGAACATCCAGTATTCTTTTCTTCGCGCTCGTCCGCTGAATACGGCATATTTTTTTAAGACTTTTATGTACCAATTCATAGTTTTTAATTATTTAACATTTATAAGCCAAACGACTTTAATTCCGTCAAGACGCCCTGAATAGACTGCAAAACATTAGCCAGCTCGTCGGCATTTGAAGGTTGGTTTAGCGCAACCGTAGCCATACCGCCACTCACAGGAAGCGCGTTAGCCGGATAAGGATTAGGAGCTATGGCGGTCCTCGTCATATCAGACCAATTATAATAGGTAAGGCTAGTATTAATCGCGATTGGAATATTTGACCCGACTGGCCGAACATTAATGCCGTTTATAGCAGTATCGGCATACACATAAACAGTTAAAGAACTGCCAATCGGAATAGTAGGCGCTCCTCCAAGACCATTAAGCGCATACCCTGTATTTATTCCTATGTTAGCCTGATATGAACCTAAAATATTTCCCGAGGCATCAGCAAATCTAATAGTTGTTGTCGCTTTGCTAGCCGACGAGTTTGCCAAATTCAAATTAATGCTTATACCATCCAATTGAGCATAAGGAGTAGCCGCGTCTGTGCCGATGTTAGTAAAAGTAAAAGCGCCGACAAGCTCATTAGGAGAAAAAGCACTTCCAAGATTTACATTAGCTGGCGTAGCAGTTAGGTTAGTTCTCAATACCTGCATTACACTTCCTCCTGGGATACCTTGGATCCCTAATGATCTATTAAGCCCCGAAGAAGCTCCAATAAAATTAACGCCCGTCAAGGCCACTTGGACGGTGGGATTGGTGGTTGAATTTTCTAACCCTAACGGTTGCAAAGCAGACCAGGTGTTGATGTCAGCAACAACATTTAAATCAACGTAGCCCCCTTGAGGAATTTCGTAATTAATCCCACTCCATTTTAGCTGGCCGCTCGCAGGATTGACGCCAGACGCAATGACCGTTGAACCGCTCATCAGTCGGAAATTAGAGGCAACACTAGAGTAACGGATGTCGCCACCGACAATCATACCGATTCCCTGAACTGTTACTGCTTCGCCATTATTATTGGTAAGCCGATACGAAGCCAAAACTACGTTAGTTGTTCCCATGGCAATATCTTGAACTGGAGGATTGGTTGGCGACAAACTCACGCTTAGCGTTGGAGCCGATTGAGTAGTAGTGGCGACAGAAGAGGCTGTTACCGTAAAGTTAACCTGATTACTAGAATTATTAGTACCGTTGGGACCAGTATAAGATATGTAGACCGGATAAGTCCCCGGAGCAACAGCTTGGACCGGCAAGGTACAGGCATAATTAGAAGTCCAGAAATCACAGCCACTTACTCCCGTAGGAATGGCGTAATTGATGTTCTGGGTTCCAGAAGAAAGACTTACGGTTTTTCCTCCATTGCCAAAATGAATTTCATAATTTCCAGAAGCTGGAATGCTGGCGTTAATGGTTACAGGCGCCCCAACAGGTCCGCTGGTTGGAGTTATGGAGTTTACGGTGAAAGATTGGGTTGACGCAGGAGCCGCTATCGCAAACTGTCCGGTCCAACCCGTAACGTCTTGACCCCAAAGAGTAGCCGAAACGGAGTAAGTGCCTGCCGGCTGATTAGCCGGGAGAACCCAGTTATAAGCGCCAGAACCGCTGTCGGAAACGGTAACAGCCGGACTGCTTCCCCGCCCTCCGGTAGAATAATATTGCCATAGTTGAATATTAACTTTCCCATAAGTGTCTCCTGTTGAATTCCAAGTAATTGGAATAGTCTGACCAGCGATATAAGTCTGGCCAGCCGAAGGAGAGGTTATAGTAACAGATGGCGCCGCCTGGGTAGTTGTCGCAGAAGAATTATTAACAGTCACAGTCACCTTGTTTGACATATAAGTTTGACCGTTTGCGTATATCGCTACAGAATAAGCAATCGATCCTGGAACTTTAGCGGTACACGTTAGAGTCCACTCTG
>JAMDBA010000007.1 GCA_023484365.1 Patescibacteria group bacterium | reverse complement strand
GGGCCAAAAGGAATCGGTTGCCTTTACGTCAAAAATCGCGCTCTTATCGCTCCTTTTGTGACCGGCGGATCGCAGGAAATGGGACTTCGCGGCGGGACGCTTAATGTTCCGGCTATTGCCGGCTTTGGCAAAGCGGCCGAGCTTATTGCCGCCAAAAGAGAAAGCGAAGGAAAACGTCTTCAAAAACTCCGTAACGAACTTTTAAAAAATATCAAAAAAATATATCCGTCCGCCAAGCTAAACGGAACGCTTGAAAACCGCCTGCCCAATAACTTGAACATCTACTTCCCTGATTGGTGCGCTTCGGATTTATTAATCAAGCTGGACCTTCACGGCTTGTCGGTTTCCGCCGGCGCCGCCTGCACTGCCCGCGCCGCCAAGCCGTCACACGTCATTAAAGCGCTGGGTTATTCCGACGAAAGAGCTAGCGGTAGTCTGCGGCTTACTCTCGGCCGCCCGACAACGGAAAAAGAAATAGCCGAAGCCATAAAGATTTTTAAGGAGGTATTAAAATAATCACTACCTTATTAAATACTTTGGTGTATAAAAAAGCGCCCCGATAAAAATCGGGGCACCGCTAATCTATTGCTCCATCTCTCTCCCTTTCCAGCACCATTTTAGGACCAGTATCCACATACACCCAATAACAACCACTAAGGCCAGTATCCACATACACCCAATAACAACCACAACGGTTAACAGGCCAAGAACTATAGCGAGAGGCCAAAGAAGTTTTATGAGTGTTTTTTTAGAAATTATATATTCGTCATAATCTGAAACGAAATTGAACTTATGGGCGAACCACCAAACAAATCTGCCTATCAGAGCCCATAACGGAATACCTACCAAAACAATCAACACAATCAAAACAATTTTAACAACCATTTCTTTTCTCCTTTTTTAGTTTTATTTACTTAATACTAAATATAGTATAACAATTGGTAAATTTTTGTCAATAGCTTGTAAAAATATTGATTATCTGTTATAATTTCAGCAGTCCGATGGGGATGATCGGCTTTGATAAAGGAATAGGCATTAATCGGCAAGCCGAACGCTTCCGCCGTTAAAGGAAGCAAAAACTAAATTGCCAACTCTAAAATTGGCGCTCCCGCTTTAGCTTTTGCCTAAGCGGTGAGTCCCCGGCCCTAGGCCGGGCATCGGCCGGCTGTCGCCTTAGCGGCCGCAACCGGTGTTATATTTGAGGATCGGAAACAAGATTTGTCCGCTTGGCTTGTTTCTTAAAAATAAGCGGATTATTTAGCTTTTAGCTAATAAGCTTGTAGATGATTTTCGCCGAACCCTTTAGACGCGAGTTCAATTCTCGCCATCTCCATAAATAATATTTAATTTTGAAGAACTGCCAAGATAAAATAATCCCCCAGTTAAATGAGAATTTCAATTAGGTTTAAAATAATAAATCTTAAGGGCGGCACTTTTCTGCCTCATTTTACTGTTGTTGAATGGGCTGGCGACAAAGCTTTAATTACTGATTATAATATTGATGGCGGACCGTTCCTTACTGAAAACGAAGCCAAAAGTACCGCGAGATACAATGCCATCAAAATGGTACAAGATAAGTATGGCAATGATGTCGAGATTGACTTGCCTGCGACTTAAAAATATTAAAGAAACTGTGAGTCAAGAGCCGTCACGCGTATATCACTAAGAGCAACATTCATAGCACTCTCGGAAACCTTATAAATTTTTGATAGCGGTATGGCTAAATACCCATCCAAAGTATCCCAATCCAGTTCTATTCTTTTATTATTAAACTCAGTCTTATGGTTTTCTAAGAGCTTCTTTCTTTCGGCAATAAGATGCTCCCTTGGAATCAGAATATGACTAGCAAATCTAGTGGCTTGATGTTCGAACTTACTATATTCATCTTCCGGAAGTTCTTCCATGAGATAAACATCGTCTAGTTTTTTAATCCCTAATTCATTGTAAATTTTCTTATGGAGCACAAAATGCCCCATCTCGTGCGCCAACGAAAACCTAACTCTACTCTCGTATCGGTCGTCCGAATAACAACGATGATCGACATAAATACATTCCCAGTTTGATGAAATAAGCGCGTCAGAGCTGGAGATATTTTCTAACTCCGGAACTGGAACGACGCTAATTTCTAATCTTTTCTCTATAATTGTTTCTATGTCAACAGGAATAATATTGCCACAAAATTTAGTCCTGAAACTTTCTGCCTCAAGTTTTATGATGTCATCTTTTATAAAAGGCGCTTTAAAGTTCTTATAAGACATTTTCGGAGGTTGTCATGCGTTCCTAATTAATTCTATCAGTCGGTCCAATTCTTCTTTTGACGGTTTTCTATTACGAATAGTTCTGAAAAAAGCCGGAAAATAATCTGCCTTATTCCCCTCTAAGATATCACCAGGTATAATTCCCTGTGCCACCTGTGCCTCGTCTGTAAATTCTCTTAATTTTAATCGAGATTTTCCTATACCCAAAATTTTAGCCCAATTATTTAGTATTTTTTCGTCGGAAGGAGGAGATATTCTGCCCCTTTCTATTTTACTGAGATTACTAGGATCGTAACCAGTTAATTTAGACATTTCTCTTAAACTTAGATTGCTCTCGACTCGCAATTTTTTAAGCCGCTCGCCGAACCGCTTACTATTTTTTTTCATAATGTTTTTTTATCGTACCATTAGATACATAATCTTATTAGATAATATTTAAAGATTATTATTTAATGGTTGTTGACCTTTGTGGTAATTATATACCACGCACATTAGTATTGTCAAAATTTAGGAATGTGAAGAATGCTGAAACTCTATATTACAATACCATACTCTAATCCTATTAAGCACTAATACGCTCTGTATTAGCGATATTTTCCAGCTCTGGTACTCTCTTCGATTCTCATTACGTGTCCCTGCGCTAACTAAATCACTAGGTTTTAACGATAATTTTCGATCTTGAACTATCTCCCCCTATTCAAAAATAAACGTTTCTAAGGAGTTCCAAATATTTTTGGTCATCTCTATAGGCAATAACAGCCATCCTTTTGGATGGCTGTTATCCCATAGAATTACAATTCCTTATTTTTTGATAGACAAATTACAGAAGATAATTTATAATTAAAATAATGAATTTTGAACGTCCGCCGGAAAATTTGAATAAGCCGGAACAAAAAGAAAAAACTCCTTTGCGGTTAAGAATCGCGCTCAAAGGATGGGAAACGGCGGCGGTAAAAAGCGTTGAAGTAGATGGCCGAGAAAACCTGAAAGAAATACCTCCTGGCAAAAAAATTATTATCGCAACAACGCATATTACCGACCTTGATCTCCCTATAGTAGCCTATGAATTATCCAGAGATTTCAATATAGTTATTACCCATAAATCCACTCATCGTAGCTTAAAAGATGATCCGGCAAGCTACATCGGAACACACATAGCGGGAATAGACAATTTTATACCTTTAGATTATAAACAAGGCGAAACAATAGGAAAATTTAACCCCGACAACTTTGTCCCAGCCGATAAAGCGCTTGAGGAAGGCAAGGCAATTGTCATCGCGGCTCATGACCCCGCAAAAAATGGGAAAATGCCTGAAAACGGCGGCTATGGCGCCGCCTATATGTCGGGGATTGAATCTGACGCAATTATTTTACCCGTCGCGGTTGATATAGAATCAGAAAATAATGACGTTGGAAATGCCAGCCATCTTATAAAGACAGTAGCCGCAAGGCCGAAAGCAAAAATGACAATCGGCGAACCTCTTTTCTTGGATAAAATTGAAGAAATGAGCGAAATGGAAAATATTATGGATAAAAGGAAAAACGGGGAAGCGCTAAACTCCGGAGAAAATGACAAATTCCATAAACTTGCCGATAGATTAAGGAAACGATCTTCTTTAATTATGGAAACACTTGCCGCTATGGTTCCTCCCGAAAAACGGGGTAGCTGGAACGTGGAAAAAATAAATTCTGAAGATAATTTATAATTAAAACATTGATAAAAAATTGAGAAAATCTGGCTTTAAAGAATGCCGGAGAGAGTGGCTCACAGCGGACAACCTGAGATGGACGCGTGAATTTTTTAAAGCGTATAAAACTAATCCCCTTAATAAATAAATTTCTATGAGGGGATTTTTTTATTTCTCGCTCTCCGACTGGCGGAAATCGCGAACCGATGGGCTTCGTCACGAACCTTTATCAACGTCTTTTTGGCGTTTGCCGTCAACTCTTTGAAATTTTTTTTGGCTCCGGCCGGAAAAACAAGCTTGTCGTTTTGATATTTAGATATCCCGATTATCGGGATATTCCGCCCCGCGGCTTTTAATGATTTAGATATAAAATCTATCTGCGGTTTACCGCCGTCGATAAGCATCAAATCGGGAAAAGCCCATTCCGGATGATTCAGCCTCCTCAAAACCATTTCCTCTAAAGCTCTCAAATCATCGTTTGGAAAAACTTTTTTTATCCTAAATAGGCGGTAATCTTTTTTTGAAGCTTCTCCGTTTACAAAAACAACCAATGAGCCGTAGGTTTCTTTTCCGGAAAGATGGGAAATATCATATCCTTCAACACGGCTAAATCCGCCGATAGGCAGAAAATTTTCATTGGCAATTAAAGCGGCGTCTTCAAGATGCGTTAAACTTCCGGCTTTTTCCGGATTTTCTTTTTTTAGTTTTTTGAGGAGCGCTTTATTTTTACCGCCCAAAAGCAATTCAATGTTCTTTATGTTTTTTTTGTAATCTTCTTTTGAAATAGCGCCTATGCAGGCTCCCGGACATAAGCCAATTTGATAATCAAAGCACGCCTTTCCTGAATTAATTTTACAGGCGCTATAAGGAAAAATTCTCCTGATTATTCTTAGCGCTGATTTAACCAGCGTTAAACTTTGATAAGGCCCAAAAATTTTTACCCCTCCCTTTTTGCCGGTTTGATAAAATTTTTCTATTTCCCTGCCCCGAACTATCAAAGGCCTGGGGAAATCGCCGCTCGGGATAGCGATATAAATAAAAGAGCGGTTGTCGCGGTCTTTGACGTTATACTTCGGCCAATATTTTTTTATAAGATTAGCCTCAAGGACTATCGCTTCTAAAAGATTGTTTGTTTCCCTGTATTTTAACCGCTTGGCCAGCGAGACCATCTCTTTTATGCGCGGATCTATATCGTCCCGAAAATAATTCATAATCCTTTTTTTTAAAGAAACTGTCCGGCCGACATAAAGCGCCTCGCCATTACTGCCGATAAAAAGATAGACTCCCGGATTTAAAGGAAATTTTCGCGCCTGTTCTTTTAATTTTCCGGCAAAGTTCATAAATATTTTTTTAAATATTTTCCGGTATAAGAATGTTCGCTTCGCGATACTTCTTCCGGAGTTCCGGCGGCCACTACCCGGCCGCCCCGCTCGCCGCCTTCCGGACCCAAATCAATCACGTAATCCGCCGACTTAATGATGTGCATATTATGCTCAATAACTACCACGCTATTCCCTTTTTCAACCAGCTTATTTAAAACTTTCAAAAGCATTCTTATGTCGTGATAATGCAAGCCAACGGTCGGTTCATCTAAAAGATATAAAACTTTTTTGCCGAGCGGCTGAGTGAGTTCTCGGCCAAGCTTTATCCTTTGCGCCTCTCCCCCGGAAAGTGTCGTGGCGCTTTGCCCTAATTGAAGATAGCCCAAACCGACTTCCCGCAGGACTTTTGTTTTATCGGTAATTTGATAAATATTTTCAAAAAATTCCTCCGCTTCGTCAACGGTCATCTCCAAAACTTCGGCAATATTTTTATTTTTATATTTTATCTGTAAAGTTTCACGGTTAAATCTTTTGCCATTGCAAACCTCGCAAGGAACCATAACCGGCGGAAGGAAATGCATTTCTATCAGATTAAATCCAGCTCCCTCGCAAGCTTCGCAACGTCCGCCGGGAACGTTAAAAGAAAATCGCGAAGACGAATAACCTTTTTCACGCGACTCAGGAAGCTCGGCGAAAAATTCACGTATAGGCGTGAAAATTCCGGTATAAGTCGCCGGGTTGGAACGCGGCGTCCGGCCAATTGGCGACTGATTAATTATTTCAACCTGATCAATATATTCCGATCCGGAAATCTTGCTCGCTTTCTCTAAAGGCATATTGGCGCGCGCTTTTATCTTGGCGAGATTGTCGTATAAAACATCATGGACCAGCGAAGATTTTCCGCTTCCCGAAACACCGGTTATCGCCACCAACTTCCTAAGCGGAATCTCCAGATTTACGTTTTTTAAATTATTCGCCCGGGCGCCGATAATATTTATTTTCTCCGTAAGTTTAGTCCGGCGATATTCGGGATTTTCTATCTTTTCTCTTCCGGTCAAATAATCCAGCGTTAAAGAATCGTGGTTGGAATTATTCTTTAAAAGTTCTTTGGTCGGGCCGGCAGCCGTTACTTCGCCCCCGTGCTTTCCCGCCAAAGGGCCGAGGTCAACCAAAAAATCAGATTCAAAAATACTCCGTTCGTCGTGCTCCACAACGACAACCGTGTTATGGCTGTCGCGGATAGATTTTAAAGTTTTAATCAGCCGATCGGTGTCACGCTCGTGAAGACCTATAGTCGGCTCGTCTAAAACATATAAAGTATTTGAAAGATGCGATCCGATTTGCGAAGACAGTCTGATTCTTTGCGCTTCGCCGCCGGAAAGCGTTCCGGCTTCACGGGTCAAAGTAAGATAATCCAAGCCCACTTCCAGCAAAAACTTTAATCTGTCTTTTATTTCTTTAATAACGGTCTGAGCTATTAATTTTTCCCTTGCCGATAATTTATTTTCATATTCTTCAAAAAATTCATAGGCTTTTTCAATAGTCATAGAAGAAACCTCGTAAATATTTTTTCCATTTATCTTAACCGACAAAGCCTCTGGCTTCAGCCTTTTTCCCCGGCATTCAGGACAAATTTCATTTGAAAACGGTTCAACTTTTCCCAATCCAGAACAAGCCGTGCAGGCGCCAAACGGACTGTTAAAAGAAAAAAGACGCGGCTCAACTTCCGGAAAAGCAAAATCGTCTTCCGGACAGGTCCATTTGGAAGAAAGCGTTATTTCTGTTGATTCTGATTTTTTTGCCGCAGAAAAAACAACCGTCACTAATCCCCGGCTAAACCCGATGGCGTTTTCAACCGCCTCAAACAAACGGCTTTCATCGCTGACAAGCAGTTTATCTATAATGATTTCAATATTATGGTTTTTGTATCGGGAGAGCTCCATTTTATCGTGGAGCGATTGGATCTTTCCGTCAACGCGCGCCTCGCTATAACCTAATTTAAGGAAGTCATAAAGAAGCTGGTAATATTCTCCTTTCCGACCCTGAACCACTGGCGCCAAAATTATTACCGCTTTATTGTTCGCCTCAGATAAATCTTTTGCTTTGGTTTCAATAATATCAACCATTTCTTCAACGGAAAGCTTTTCAATTTTCGCGCCGCAAACCGGACAATAAACTTTTCCCAAACGGGCGAATAAGACGCGCAGGTAGTCGTATATTTCGGTAAGCGTACCAACGGTTGAGCGCGGATTATGAGATAGCGCCTTCTGGTTTATGGCTATTGCCGGCGACAAGCCTTTTATCTCGTCAACTTCGGCCCGCTCCATCTGCCCTAAAAATTGCCGCGCGTAAGGCGAAAGCGATTCAATGTAGCGGCGCTGCCCTTCCGCGAAAATCGTATCAAAAGCCAGCGAAGATTTGCCGCTTCCCGAAACGCCGGTAAATACCACTATTTTATTCTTTGGTATTTCCAGATTTATATTTTTTAAATTGTGGGCGCGCGCGCCTTTTATAATTATTTTTTCTTCCATCTCAGTATATCAATCTTGACCGTTCCGATTTATCGGAACAGCAAGATTAGATCTCAGTTTTTTGTTAAGACCTTTATGTGTTTTTAATTGCAATGATTTAAAATAAAACATAATTTATAGTCAAGATTGTATTACTGGGCATTTTTTAATCACTGCTTATTTCAATAAATCTTTCAATTTTCTTTTTTATAGATTCCGGTTTGATGCCATGTTCTTTATTGTAAGCCGTCTGAATTTTCCTCCTTCTCTCAACTTCCTTTACGCTTTTCTTGATTGAATCGGTTATTTTATCGGCATAAATTATTACCCTGCCGTTTACGTTTCTGGCAGTCCGGCCCATTGTCTGCATAAGCGAGGTTTCGCTCCTTAAAAATCCTTCCCTGTCGGCATCTAAAATCGCCACTAATTCCACTTCCGGAAGGTCTAGCCCTTCCCTTAAAAGATTGACTCCGACCAAAACGTTAAATTTATTTTTCCTGAAATCCGTAATAATTTCGGACCTATCTAAGGTTTTGGTGTCAGAATGCATGAAGTTCGCTTTGATTCCTTTCTTTAAAAGGAAATCTGTCAGGTCTTCCGCCATTTTCTTTGTTAAAGTATTAGCAATAACCCTGCCTCCCTTTGCGGTTATTTTATCTATCTCTTTCATTAAATCTTCAATTTGCCCGTTGCCTTTATCGCCGCCAAAAACCGGACGCACCTCAACCGGCGGATCAATCAAGCCCGTCGGCCGGATTATTTGTTCCGCAATCCGCGCCGAATGGCTAAATTCAAAAACGCCCGGAGTTGCTGAAGTGAAAATAACTTGACCTATCCTTTTCTCAAATTCTTCAAATTTTAACGGACGATTATCCAAAGCCGAAGGTAACCGCCAGCCGTACTGGATAAGACTTTCTTTCCGGCTCCTGTCGCCTTCATACATTCCTCTAACCTGAGGAACGCTTAAGTGCGACTCGTCTATAATAGTCAAAAAGTCTGCTTTTTGACTATTCGCGAACTCACGCTGACTGAGCGCTGAATCACTCGGAACTTTTTCGGCGTTAGTTCGCGTCCGTTCTGCGTTAGTCTGCGCTCCCCTGGGAAAATAAGAAAGCAAAGTGTCGGGCGCCTCGCCAGCCAGCTTGCCTGTTAGATGTCTGGAATAGTTTTCTATACCGTGGCAATAGCCGATACTTTCCAGCATTTCCGTGTCGTATAAAGTCCGCCTCTTAAGGCGTTCCGCCTCAAGATATAATCCGTTTTCTTCAAAATACTTCAATCTTTCATTAAGCTCTTTTTTTATCTCCTTTATTGCTTCCCTTATTTGCGGCTTATCGGAAATAAAATGTTTGGGAGGAAAAATAACCAGTTCTTTGGGCTTTTCAATTATTTTTTGGCTTAATTGATCTAAAACAAAAATATTGCTTATTTTTTGGCCGGATAATTCAATCCTGTACACAACCTCACCGGAAGCCGGCGCGATCTCAATAACGTCGCCGCGGACGCGGAAAAAACCTCTTTTTAGAATTCCGTTCGTCCTCTCAAATTGAACCTTAACTAGCTGCCTGGTTAAGTCGCCCCGGACCATAGGCTTTCCAACTTCAAGCCGCAGCGCCGATTCGGCGTAATTAACCGGCAAACCAAGATTATAAATACAGGAAACAGAAGCGACAACGATAACATCTCTGCGGCTCTGAAGGGCGCTGGTCGCCTGGTGGCGCAACCGGTCTATTTCTTCGTTTATCATCGCTTCTTTTTCAATATAAGTGTCGGTTGGAGCCAAGTAGGCCTCCGGCTGGTAATAATCGTAATAAGAAACAAAATAATTTACAGAGTTTTCAGGAAAAAGATTTTTATACTCGCGGTAAAGCTGAGCCGCCAAGGTTTTATTCGGCGCCAAGACTAAAACCGGCATATCAAAATGACTGATGACGTTTGCCATCGTAAAAGTTTTTCCGCTGCCAGTAACGCCCAAAAGAGTTTGAAAGCGCTCTCTTTTTTTAAGTCCTTCAACTAATTTAGCTATGGCTCGCGGCTGATCGCCCTGCGGCTTATATGAAGATTTTAATTTAAAAATTGCCATAATTTTAATTTAACGCTAAAAAATCCCTTTTGCCGGACCCTTATAGAGGTTAAGGCTTAAGGATTATTGTCTTAATATTTAATTGCCAATATTTTATTCCAAAAAATCAAACTTGTCAATCCCGCTAATTTTATTATGCGATTATTTTATAAAAAAATCCCCGATATTCCAAAGAATATCGGGGTTAAGAGAGAAAGTTTACCCCACACATAATTATGTGTGGGGTTTAAAAGGGTTAAGCCAGTTACGGAAGAACCACGTGGTGCCGGTGTTCGGCGCACCAGACGCCGCCGAGATCAAGATCAAGCCGGGAGACGAGGATACTACATAACCTACCACCGCTAGACTTGCGCACGTCGGCTGTGAAGAATTTACCATACGACCTAAACAAAAAAAAGGGTCGCCGCATAGTCATTCTGCCTGAACCATTCCGGATACTTTTCCACGAACTCTATAATTTGACCCTGGGTGAGGGTCATCTTATCAGGATCAGAGAATATCTGGGCTAACGTTGCGTCCTGGGTCATCTCGTAAATATGGACAGGCGTTTCCTCGGTTGGCTTACCTGCTTCATCCGCTTTTTCGCGGAAATTATAGCCAATGTAGCCGAACACATCGTTTGCGTCTGCTATAACCCTTCCGCTTGTGGGATTGATAACCAGCTCGCTGCCTGAGATAAGACGAAGACAATTATTTGCTTCTCTGACGATAACCTCGGCAACTTTTTTCAGGGTTTCTGCCCCCTCTGGAGTTGCCAGCCTGTAAATATTTTCCACTGTTCCGCCTAGTTCTTTTACAAACCCGACCAGATCCGTTATCAGCGACGCGAACACGCCCATCGCTGAAACCATTGCCTCTACTTCTTTCTTGCTTCTTGCCATTTTGGCCTCCTTTTCTTTTTGCCCCTCGCTCCAGCCCCATGCCAGAGCCCCAGGCAAACTGCTTTGCGTATAAACACAATTAAATACGCAATTTCAATGTCCTATTTTTAGTTATAACCGATATATTTTATTTGTCAAGCTATTGTGCTCGTCTATAATATCTGAAACTTTCTAAAAAATGTTTGCGTTTGAAAGCTTAGCGTTTATAATAGCGGTGTGGCGGAAATATTAAACCAAAAATTTTTCAACCGGCCAACGACCAAAGTCGCAAAAGAGCTTTTGGGGAAATTCTTAGTCTGCCGCTTTCCGCGCGAGTCAGCGCCAGATCTGCGTAAGTCCGCGAGCCATGAAATGGCTGTAATGATAACCGAAACCGAAGCTTACGACGGCCCAAACGACAAGGCTTCGCACGCCAGCCGGGGCAAAACCAAAAGGACCGAGCCGATGTTTGGAAAAGCGGGCAACTTTTATGTTTATTTAATTTATGGAATGTATTATTTGCTTAATATTGTAACCGGACCGAAAAACTATCCGGCCGCGGTCTTAATCCGCGGCGTAAAAATAACCGGCCCGCGCAGAGAAATTCGGGCAAACGCAAAACCGCCTAAGCTTAACGGACCGGGAAAAATAACAAAATACTTAGGGATTACCAATAAAATTAACGCCAAACCGGCAGATAGAAAAACCGGCGTCTGGTTTGAAGATCGCGGCATCAAAATAAAGCCGGGGCAAATTGTCGCCGGAAAAAGGATAGGTGTTG